>NZ_JAUBQS010000047.1:0-53660 GCF_036701355.1 Microcoleus sp. Pol12B3 | reverse complement strand
TTAAACGGAAAAACTTTGGGGTTCCAACTTTTCACAACTGATAAAAAAATTCCACCCACATCTGCGGAATGTGGGTTCAAAAGGGATCTCGACCTTTCCCCGATCCGTCCGTTTTTTTTGATTGATCTAGCACAAGGAAGTTCGGCAACCAAGCACGCCACCGGGATGTAACGGATGGAAAAAAGAAGTCCGATGGAAGTCAGAATTGAGGGAGCATCCCGATTTTGGGTAGTGCTCCCGAGGGAAGGATGAGAGAATTAGAGATAATGCTATAACCAGTGCTGGGGATAGGTCCTTTCTGCCGCTAAATTATTAAAGATGACGGCGCACAAGACCAAGATTATTGAGCCCTCAAAAGCAGGTGTTAGCAAAAATTTCCAGTCTGGTTTGGTCATCATGACAACTAAGGCAACTGCTCCCGAAGGCGGATGTAGAGTTCTGGTAATCTGCATAATTCCGATCGCACTAGAAACAGCCATTCCCATCGCCCAGGGAGAAGAACCGAGAAAATGCAGAATCATTAAACTGGTGAGAGCAGCTAAGAAATTGCCCCCAATGACATTCCGGGGTTGAGCCAAAGGGCTGTCAGGGACACCAAAGATGAGAACGCTTGTAGCGCCAAACGGAGCCATTAGTAAAGGAGAATTAGTTTTTACAGCAAGATAGGACGTTGCAGTAATTGCCAAAAAACTGCCAATCCAACTCCAAACAATATGCCGAGGATGAGGTCTGTCTACTGGGCAGGTCAATGCACACGAGCGCCATCTCCCAAAGGTTTTAAACCAATAACTTTCCCATTTCAGTCGAATTTTTTTACTGTCAATCATAAATTAGGTTACTTGATAACCAGACTTCTTAAATTGTCGGAACTAGCCTCCGGTAAAGTTAAGATATCATAACAATTGCTCAAAAAGTAGTTAAAGGCACAGATTTTTTACTTCTATGCTACTCAAGCTGCAGCTAACCACTCGCTTGGAACCCACTAGCAAGTTTGGTGGGTTTTTCAACAGACGTTATCGGCAGTCGCCCAACTTAACCCTGAGCCACCAGAGTTATTGATGAGGGTAAAGCGAGAGGTTATTTGTAAGGTGCGATGCCCAGTAAGCATGAATTGAAAGAGCGCACCCACACTTTGGATAAGTTTCTAGTTCAGAATGCGATCGCCCTTTTTTGGTTAGTGCGAGCGTCTCCCTCGCACTCAGATATAATTACGAATTTAATCTTCGTTACGGAGAGTTTTGCCACTCGGCGGTAAGCTTGCGGAAATTGTATTGAGACGCGCCGGGGTGACAAGTAACGCAACTGCTGATATTTGCGGGTTGTGGCAGTTTGACTTTGGGGTGCAGTGCTTTGAAATAGCGAGAACTGGCGACTCGGTAGGCGAGTTCTTCGTCTTTGGCTTGGGGACGAGAAAAAGTTTGCAGGTAGTTCCACACTAAGATGCGGGGCGGGTCTACTAGCAGTTTGATGGTTTGTCCGTAGTGTTGGGAATCTTGCAGCAATCTGCGCCAAGTTTCTGTAGGTAATACTTGGGGCGGTAAAGCAATGTGACAGGTGGCGCAGTTTTCTAGGTACAGTTGCTGTCCCAGTTGGTAGCGTTCGGGGATGCGATCGACTGTACCAGTATCATCGATCGAAGAAACCTGAGCCAGTCGTGCGGGAGTGTCAGAATAGGCAGTCTGAGCTGCAACCCATCCGCCGCAGGTACAACAAATTATTATCAATACTAGCAACGTTGAGTAAAGCCCCCGCAAGCCTACTCTGCGACGTTTGCGGGGTTTTTCCTGTTTCATAATTCTGAATTTATTTTTGGTTAAATCACTGGTATGCTCATGCCTTCGCGGGCTAAGCAGCTATTGGCGAAAACTGCCTGCACCTCTGCTTCTGTACGATCGAGAAAATTGTCGTCGTGACCCGGATCGTGGTGAAACATCACGATTTTTTTGACTCCAGCAGCTTTCGCTACTTCTACTCCTGCTTGCCAAGTCGAGTGTCCCCAGCCGACTTTCGGGGTTTTGAAGTTGTAATACTCTTCGTTGGTGTAGTTGGCGTCATAAATCAGCACGTCGGCGTTGCGAGCTAGGTGTACCACATTGTCGTCTAGGCGATCGGGAAAATGTTCGGTGTCGGTGCAGTACACGGCCGTGTGTCCCTCCCAGGTGACTCGATATCCGATCGCAGTGTTGGGATGGTTGAGCAATGCCGTTTCTATTTTCACATCGTCGAGTTCGAGAATATCCCCAGGCGTCAAATCGTTGAATTTGAGGTCTGACTGCATTACCTGGATGGGAACGGGAAAATTGGGGTGCAGCATTTGGTCGGCAAGACGGTGTTTGATGGTAGTGCCGTTGGGGGCGATCGCACCGTAAATGTGAAAGCAGTTCCCTGGGATAAAGGCGGGAGTAAAGAACGGAAACCCTTGAATATGATCCCAGTGAGTATGACTAAAAAACATATGGGCTTCCACTGGCATTTGCCGCAGCAGGTTGAGGCCGAGAACTCGCAGGCCCGTACCGCCGTCAAAGATCAGGCGTTTTTTACCCAAGCGCATTTCTACACAGGAGGTGTTACCTCCGTAGCGAAGTGTTTTAGTGCCGGGGGTGGCTATGCTGCCCCGCACGCCCCAAAACTGAACGACAAACTCGGTCAAAGGACTATTTTCCATTGTGGCTTTGCGATCGGAAGGCTGTGAATTAGGTAGAGAGGGTGCGGAATCTGGCATTTTTTTTAGTTTTGGCGGCAGGAACTTGGGAGTTGAAATCTTAGTTTTTAGTGTTTAG
Organism: Microcoleus sp. Pol12B3; assembly: GCF_036701355.1. Taxonomy (NCBI): domain Bacteria; kingdom Bacillati; phylum Cyanobacteriota; class Cyanophyceae; order Oscillatoriales; family Microcoleaceae; genus Microcoleus; species Microcoleus sp. Pol12B3. The sequence continues at coordinate 50,880 of NZ_JAUBQS010000047.1, read as the reverse complement.
TGTTTAGTTTTTAGCAATCTGTACTATAGTCAAGCGCTTTATCAGCAAACCATCCGAGTGCCGAACACTTGGGCTGTTAGAATTCTCAACCTTACCGATTCGTGTAGGAGATGTCACGCTTGAGAGATTATTTTTTGCATCCTGCGGGCTGCCCGGCGTGTTCTGTGTTCTGAGATTAAGATAGCGCCGATCTATCTAAGTGTTAGGGTAAAATTTCCTCAAACGTAGAACGCATTCCCCTGGCGTATAATTTGCGCTTAATCTTACTCTAGGAGTAGTATTTTTTTCAAGATTGGGGCCGGGGTGGGGTTTTGAGGAATGCCGTTCCGGTGACTCGGCATTCACGACTGATTTGACCTTCTAGCTACCCGTTCCTCGACTGCATCCCTAGACGTGCAGCGGTCGCCTTAAGTTCGGCCTCCTGAGTTTTTAGTCGGGTTGTAGTCGAGGAGTGCGGGTTAGGGGCTTATTTGCGATCGGCTGCGATGCACTTTTCGACTAAGGGCATTACTTGATCGACATCTTGCCAACCCAGAATTTCGGTGACTTTTTTCTCCAAATTTTTGTAGGTTCTAAAAAATTCGGCTATTTCGTCCAAGCGGTGGGGGGCTACGTCTTTGAGGGACTTATAGTGAGCGTAGCGGGGGTCTTTGTCGGGAACGCACAACAGTTTTTCGTCCCTGTCGCCTCCGTCGATCATTTCTAGCATTCCGATCGGACGGGCTGCGATTATGCACCCTGGAAATGTGGGCTCATCCATCATTACCATGCCGTCGAGGGGGTCGCCATCATCGGCTAAGGTATTGGGTATGAAGCCGTAGTCGCACGGATATTGGACTGAGGAAGAAAGCACCCGATCGAGAGCAAAGGCTTGCAAGTCTTTATCAAATTCGTACTTGTTTTTGCTACCGGCGGTAATTTCGATGAGGACGTTGAGCAGTCCTGGTTTCGGCTGTGCCGGAATTAGCGATAAGTCCACAACAATATCTCCAAGTTAACAGATGATTGGGATGAGTGCTACTTGCCAAATCCCTTTGATAGCATTTTACGGGCGATCGGGGCCGACGGTTGCATGAGATTGACCGAAAGCGGACGGGGGCGATCGGGGTTGCACAATTTGAAGATGATGTTTGTGGGGTGTCCCGCCTGCGTGGCAAATACACCGGAAAGGCCCGACGCCCATCTCGCAGTTTGAGGGGGCTATGGTTTGAGAGGGCGAGGGAGATATTTTCAGAACCATTTCTTCTTTTTACCCTCTCTCAAAGTTATTTGAATTTTCAATCCCAACCACTGGCTTAGTTCTGTCGCTAACCACTCGATTTCTGCTTCACTTAGTCCCTGCTTCACTCCTAGTCGATATTTTTGGTTGCCGGCTTGAATAATCAACTGAGAACCACGGTCAAATTTTTGTTTGGTGTCACCCCTAGTGTCTTCAAATTCTTCAATTTCCAACTGACAAATATCCTGCTTGGGAGCTGGCTGGAAATGATTCCATCTCAGCCCCAGCAGATGGCTGCTATAGGATATTTGTTGGCGATCAATTACCAGATGTAATTCCCGAAATATTGCAAAGAGCGACATTACTCCAGCCGCCAGTAAAAAACTGCCTGATATCATCCTCAAAATCAATGGATTTATCGGACTTTGGTAATAATTAGTCCACAATGCGATACTCGCAGCAACCGCACCCGAAAGTATGGAAACCCAATCAAAAGCGAATCCATGCGGCGGAATTACAATCTCTATCAACCCCGAATTTTTTGTTAATTTAATATCGCTGCCTCGCGGCTGCACGGACATAATACTTTTGGATATCTCGCGGGGACTTGCGAGCAACTTCGATGCTTCCCCAGCCGAAGATAACCGTTTTTCCAAACTCGGTTCGGTCATCCACTCCAGCCAATCAATTAAATTAGGATTGAGGTACGTGGCTCGATCGGCAAATAGAATTTTTAAATCCTGCTGCGACAGTTCGGTGGGATGCAAACCCGTTACCAAATAAATTAAAGTCGCACCCAAACCGTACAAATCCGAAGCGGGAACGGAGCGCCCGCCAAATTGTTCCGGCGCCATATATCCGTAAGTTCCAACTACTGTAATCGTACCGCCAAATTTTGCAGCTTGGTTCTGCACCGAACCGAAATCAACTAAATAAACTTGTCCAATAGTGTGACCGGATCTGTTGTGCAGTAAAATATTGCTGGGTTTAATATCGCGGTGGATGACAGGGGGATTGCGCTCGTGCAAATAAATCAAAATTTCTAACAGCGATTTAGCTAATTCTTTTACCTCGCTTTCGCTAAAGTTACGGCCGGATAGCAAATGCTCTTCTAAAGTTTTTCCCCCTACATAAGTCTGTACCAAGGCAAATCCTTTATTGTCTGGTTCGTCTATTTCCAGGTAATCGAGGTAGCGGGGAATTGCTGGGTGAGAAAGTGTTTTTAAAGTTTCCGCTTCCCGTTCAAATAGCTTGATGTCTTGCCATTCAAAATCGCTACCGAGGAAGAGCTGTTTGATGACAACTAATTCTTGAGTTTCCAAATCGCGAGCTAGCAGTGTTTGGCGACCAGTTTTTTTTCCCAGTTGCCGCTGCATTTCGTAGCGTTCTGCTAATATTTTGCCACTCATGTTTTTTCTATTAATTTAAATTAAAGTCCACTTTCTTTTTGATACCACCGGGCAAAAGACTTGCTACCTATACCCATTGACAGCCCTGCAATGAGCGATGGTGCCACAACTACAAAAATATAATCAGTCAATGAGGGTACATAACTAAACGTATCGTCCCAAGGGTCAAAAAAAAGAGACTCCAAACCGAGCGTCTTCATAAAGAGGATGCTTGTAAAAGTACAGATTGCCATACCTATCCCAGTTAAAACCTGTCGGTGAAGCTGGGGATTAGTTAGGGGAAAAAACCACGCGATAGTCACAAGTGAGATGATAATTCCGTTCTCCAAACCCAGCATTGCGCCGAGAAAAAAGCCGAGGATTCCTCCCGCAACTGTCCCCAGAATGGGCAACAGAAAGGTAGCGTAAAATGCTGCACAAATTCCTACAGCTATAGCTCCTGTCCCAGTGCTGTGCCAAATCGCAGTTGCGAACAACCTGCCGCTACTCACAATTTTCCCCATTCTCAATGTTTGGGAATATTTATGTATTTCCTGTGGTTTTTCTAGAACTTCTGTTGCTATTTGGACTGAAGCGGGACGGCGATCTAAACTGGGATGTGTCATCCACTTGAGCCAATTGGTAAAACCGGGACTGAGTTGAGTGAATTGCTCGAATTCGATCTGCAAATCTTTCTGCGGCAAGTCGGCTGGATGCTGCTTGGTAATTAAGGCGATTAATGTTGCTCCCAACCCGTACAAGTCGGAAGCGGGAACCGCCCTCCCGCCAAATTGTTCCGGCGGCATATAGCCGTAAGTTCCGACAACTGTGACTGTTTTTCCCTGTTGCGTGGCTAGGGTTTGAACTGCACCGAAATCTACGAGGTAGACTTCCCCGACGCTGTTACCCGATCGATTTTTAAGTAAAATATTGCTGGGTTTAATGTCGCGGTGAATCACTGGGGGCTGTCGCTGGTGCAGGTAGGCGAGGATGTCTAATAATGCTGTGGCTAATTGTTTGACTTCGCTTTCGCTGAAGGTGCGGCCGTCTGAAAGATATTCTTGTAGGGATTTGGCTTCGATGTAACTCTGAACTAGGGCGAATCCTTTGCGCTTGGGCGTGTCGATTTCAAAGGAGTCGAGATATCGGGGAATTGCCGGATGGGATAGGGATTTTAAGGTTTCGACTTCTCGCTCAAAAAGTTTTAAGTCTTCCCAGTTAAAGTCGCTGCTGAATGAGAGGAGTTTGACTACTACTTGCTGTTGGGTTTTTAAGTCGCGGGCGAGTAAAGTTTGCCGTCCTGCTTGCTTGCCGAGGCGCCGATCGCACTGATAGCGATCGGCTAATATTTCTTTTGACAAATCGCCGATGTTTTCTCCGCTCATGTTCTCTTGCCCTAGAACCGATTAAACCTAGTGTAGTTGACAAAAGTGCAATAATCGGAAAGGTTCGCGCTACAGCAAAAAACATTTTTTGTCAAAGAGTAACTGCCTTTAAGACCTAGCGATCGCGCACCATAATAAAGACCGGCCTGAGTTAAGGTTGAATTTAATTTTGGATTTGCTTGTAAATTGACTGCACTACGTCAAGCAGGCTCAAGACTTGCTGCCATTCGGGGGCATCGGGGTTGTAGCTTTTGGCGCGCTGAGTTTTCAAACTGTGGTGCAAGAGGGAAAGCAGCGCGTCTGGAGGCTGTAAGGAATTCTCCTCTTCATCTGCTGGGGTTTGGGCTGCATTTTCTTCGATATCTTCTTTAATTTTTTGTGCTCGATCGGCCAGGGCTAAAGATCTGCCTGCCAGGTTTTCCGGCATTTTGGGCTGTTCCGACAAAGACGCGCTGGTTAGTTCTACCAATAGTTGGCAGACTCGATCGACCCATTCGTGATCGTTTACTGAAAAGGAACCGGATTTGAACACTTGTCCGTCAGGTCTTTGCTGAATGCTTTGTACCTTCTGGATCAGAGGGATAGCCTTAACAGTGATGTTTTCCGGGATTCTGGGGATATCTGACAGGGAGCTCCGAGCAATCTCCAGCAATAGTTGGTAAACCTGATCTACCCACTCAACATCTCCCGATTGCGAATTCCAATTATTCATAACTGACGCTAGTGGTTTTCTATATCTAAGACTAGAACATTGACTATCTGCGAAGTCAGCTCTTTTTAGGAGCAGCTAACGCTATTAAGACTTACGCGGGCGGGGTGAGAAACCCGGTTTTTGAGCGGATGTTTCGTCGCCTTTCTCCAAGATTTTTCTCAGAAACCTGGTAACGCTGCTCCCAGTCCTAACTATTTTTAAGCGCTTCAAATAATAGAAGTGCTAAGTTTTTTGCGGTAGGTAGTGCGAAGGAAACACCTAGGGCGAAACCCCGCCATCTCGCTTGCAAATTCAAATCCGGTTATATAACCATAATACCTGTTGGAGCTTATTTACGATTACTTCAATAGGATATTTAGGTTAATTGGTGGTGAGATGGGAGGCGCACCCCCGATCGCGATCGCCCCCACCCCGAACCCTGGCACCACCACGAGGATTTGCTGTGGGCCACTGCTATTTTTCTGTGAGATTCCACACACCATCCCAGTTGAGTACATCTGAAAACCCATGCTGAAATAACATACAGCGATCGACGTGCAATTTAGCTGCTTTGTTTTTCGGGTCAACTTCCAGAACGGCGTTAAATTCGCTTTCAGCGTCTTTAAAGGCTTGCTTGGCTTTTGGTTCTAGGGCTTTCTTAAACTCGTTCAGCAGTTTTTTCACCCGATCGAGTCCCAGGTTTTCAAATTCTTCATCTAACATTTCTGCAACTGTCTCGCAGGCCCGACTTTTAATTTTCGCCTGCAATAGCTGCCTGATTTCGGCAGGTTTCAGCCGCTTGATTTGGGGATTTGACGGTTCTAAAATGTCTGCTTCCAACAGCTTTTTGACTTCGCCTTCTTGCAAGTATTTAATATCATCTGCTGATAGGGGCTTGATTTTTGCTTGCAGCAGCATTTTGGCTTCATCTTCCGAGAGGTTTTTGATGCCTTCCAATTTCAGCAGTTGGATTTCTGGCTGCAACAGTACGATGAGTTTGTCTGCTTCGGACAGGTTTTTCGGGTCGTACTCTGACAGCTTTTTCAGTTGATATAACAGGTTCCTTAGTTCGTGTTCCAACTGTTGCTCTACATTGTAGGACAGTTTCTTAATCTCTGCCTCTGGCATTTCGGCGACATCCTTTAAGATGTTTTTTACCTCACTTTCTGAGAGTCTTTGGCTAACTGGAGTTTTGTAATATTCGCGCCCCCTGGTGTAATGTTCTATCATTTGCTGCTGTGTTTCGGTTAGTGACTTGCCCACTGGTGAGTATCCCTCGCGGATGCCGACGAGTTCGTAAACGATTACGGGTTCGCTTTTGCCTTTGACAGTAATAAAGTCGAGTTCTCGCACGTACAGCCGATCGGCATAATCTCTGTAAGTATTGTCGCTGATGATCAAGTCGGTGCCGTACTGCTTGCTAGCGCCTTCCAAGCGAGAGGCGAGGTTTACGCCATCTCCGATCGAAGTCAATTCCATGCGTTTGCTACTACCGATGTTGCCGCTGACAACTTCATCAGAATGCACGCCCATACCGATGCCGATCGGCAATTCCCCATGTGCCATACGCTCTCGATTAAACTCAGCCAGTTTTTCCCGCATCTTCACTGCCGTTTGCATGGCGCACCAAGCATGATCCTCTAAGGGTGCTGGAGAGCCAAAAACTGCCATCAGAGCGTCACCGATGTATTTGTCGAGAGTCCCTCCGTACTCGAAGACGACATCTACCATCACTTCAAAATATTTGTTGAGCATCACTACCACTTCTTCGGCTTGCAATTTTTCCGTAAGTGTGGTATAGCTGCGAATGTCTGAGAACAGCACCGAAACGTTTTTGCGCTTACCGCCCAATCCATGATCCCCTGAAGCTAACAGCGCTTCGGCTACTTCTGGCGTCATGTAACGGTACATCAAGTTCTTGACTTGCTTGGCCTCGCTAATATCTTCCATGACGACTAACGCGCCGTTGACCTTGCTGGGGTCGGTAGCGTCGGTCATTGAATTAATCGAGAGATTGATACTCTGGGGTTCTCCTAGGCAGGATAGCAAAACTTGATCCGGGTAATACTGCTGGCGATCCTTATCGTCTTCTGGAGACAAAGACGCATCAAACCATTTGGCAAAATCGCCTTTTTCTAACTTAATTAACTCGCGCAAAGATTGACCTTCGGCTAATTCGGTATCGCTGTCACCCAGTAATAATTTTTTGGCACTAGGATTGGTCGCTACTATATTGCCTTTTTTATCTGTAGAAATCACGCCATTAGTCAGGGCGTGCAGCATATCTTTTTGTCTTTGTTCTTGCTGTTTGACTTCAGCAAACAGTTTGGCGTTTTGTAGGGCGACTCCTGCTTGGATGTTAAACACCTTCATAAATTCCATGTCGTTGCGATTGAAACTCGCTTTCCACTGATCGGGGGCGTGCGGCCAATCTTCCCGGTTGTAGGGGGGGTATTCTCCTTGTTGTCGTTTTTTATTAACTAACTGGGTGACGCCAATCAATTTTTGGTCTGAGTTAAACACTGGCATACAAAGCATACTGCAAGTGCGGTAGCCAGTTTGTTTGTCTATTTTTTTTGCATTTTCGGCCCGGGGGTCGTCGTATACATCAAAGGGAATCAACAGCGGTTCGCCGGATTGGGCGACGATGCCTGCAAAACCTGCTGTTCTGGGCATGCGAATTTCTTGAAGTTGACCTGTTGTAATCAGGATTTTCGTCCAGAGTTCGTCTTTATCTTCATCGATCAGCCACAGGGTGCTGCGATCGGCGTTCATCAGTTCTTGGGCCTGATCCATCACGCTTTTTAGGGTATCTTCTAAGTCTAGACTGCTCTTAGAAAGGGCGGTGACGGCATTGATCAGCGCCGTGGCGGCCCGTTGTTTTTGACTTGCTGCGTAGAATGATTTAGAAGATTCTAGAATTAGGCGAATCGACGGGGCAAATTCTCGAAAAACTTGTTCGTCTTCTTGAGTAAATCCTGCCTTGTCAATCTGTTCCTCTAAAATACCGTAATGTTCGTGGTTGGGCTTGAGTTTATTAATCAGTTGAACGACTGCTACTAACTCTCCTGTTTCTTCGTTGATCAGGGGCATCGCCAGCATTGTATAAGTGCGATACCCTGTTTCTTTGTCAGTTTTTTTTGCGTTAGTCGAGCGAGGGTCGTTATAAAAATCATAAGGAATGTTCACCACTTTTTTTTCTGTGGCTACTTCTCCCGCAATGCCCACATGGGCGGGGAATCGGAGTTCTAGACTTTTGCCATTTTCGTCTTTAGCGACGATCGCCCAGAGTTCATTCTTTTCTTCGTCTAATAAAAATATCGTGCTGCGAGCAGCATTCAGCAATTCCCCTGTTTTGAGGGTAATCGACTGCAACATTTCATTAAGGATGGCATCGAATCCCTGGCGGTCAAGGATATTGTCGAGCATTCCCAGGGTTTGATTGACAACCTTAAGTTTCTCTTCTACTTCCTTAACTACTACTGTGAAACTTTGCTTATTTAGGGGTGCCAGAACACTGGCGAAGCTTGGTTGGCTTTTGGCAAGTTGACTACTGTTAGAGGAATAGTGAGAAGGCTGTTCGTGATAAATTTTACCTACAACAGCGCCCTCTCTCTCGTTTTCCACTTCTGACACATTGGGAGATGCAGATTTCATAGACCTTTACAGAATCTTAAGCGTAAGGGTTTGTCTCTAAGCTAGGATAGCGGGGAAGTTCATTAGTTAGTCACTTGTCGCACAAAACTCAAGTATGTGTGAAAGTATTTCCCAGTTTACAGAACTCCGGCGACAGGGGAAGGTAAATTCAGTTTGCATGGCTTGCTGGTGAACTGTGGGTGCGACGATAACGCTGCTGTAGTTTTGGTGCACTCTTTTTAGAGAATGCGAATCTTGTTTAAATGGTTTATTAACTGATTTTGACATTGTGCGTGCCTGGTTTAAGTAGGTTCTACCGATCTAAGATCCGATCGCCCGCAGGAACAGGAATGCGTACTGGCGGGAGGACTGCTGAAAGAGGGGTGGCCTTGTGGGACTAGCTGCAATTGTGACACTACCAGTTGCTAGTGATGTGTGCCCTTCTCTACACAATTGTGGTTTTTAACTCGAATTTCTCTCTATTTTGCTGCTCTTAGCTTTCATCCCACTAAATTAACGGGGTTTTCAGCTTTTTTTGTAAAATTTGCGGTGGATATTTTTAGTGTAACCTCCGACTCTGAAAAAACTCCGCCTTTTAACCCCCCGATCGGCTTGAGGGTGCAATCAGGGTTGGGCTGACTGAGTTTGGCGCAATCCGGCTGCTTCGACAAGCAGGGATTCGGCGAAGGCGATTGCTTCTGTTGCTGAGCGGCCACTGGCGAGTTGGGCGAGTTCTTCCCGCCGCTGCTCGCTGTTGAGGGCGGCAACTCTGACTACTGTACGTTCGATTGGTTCGGAGTTGGCTGCGGGTTCCTCGATACTTGGTTCTGCTTCGATCGTCTGTTTGTTGACGCGAAAATGAAAATCAGCCATGGCGGCGATCAGCGGCTGGTGGGTGACGCAGAGAACTTGGTGTTTGTCCGAGAGTTGGTAGAGTTTTTTGGCGATCGCCCCGGCAACTCTCCCGGAGACTCCGGCGTCGATTTCGTCAAAAATCAGCGTACCGGCACTTTCTATTTGGGAAAAACAGGCTTTGATGGCAAGTAGAAAGCGGCTCATTTCTCCCCCGGAGGCGATCGCGCCTAGGGGTTGCAGAGGTTCGCCCGGATTGGGGCTGAAACAAAAGGCGATTTGGTCGGCACCGCTAGCGGTTGGGGTAGAAGGCGAGATCTCGACTTGAAATTGCACTTTTTCCATTGCTAACGGCTTAAGTTCTCCTACCAGGTGCGTTTCTAGTTTGAGGGCTGCTTCGCGCCGCAGGGTGGTGAGGTGGCTGCAAGCGTCTTTTAATTGCTCTAAAGCGGTCTGATATGCGAGTTCTAAGGCTTCCATTGACTCGCCTCCTTCTAAAAGTTCATTTAGTTCGTTTTGAATGCTTTGGTAGTAGGCGATCGCTTCTTTGAGCGGCCCGTATTTGCGGCAAATTTGTTTGAGTTCCCGAATCCGATCTTCTACTTCTTCGAGTCTTTCGGGATCTGCTTCTAATTGTTCGCCGTAGCTGCTAATTTGCCTGCTGGCTTCTGTGGCTTGAGCTAAAGCATCGCTGACCATTTCTAGGATTGGCTGCAACTGCACATCGTAAACCGCCATGTCGCTTAAAATTACTTCGGCTTTGCTCAACAAGTCGGCGGCTGATGGGCTGTCGCCGTCGTTTTGGTACAGGGCTTGGTGGACTTGGTAACTCTGCTGCTGCAATTCGACGACGTGGCCCAGCCGGATTGATTCGTGTTCTAGCTGTTCGAGTTCGTCGGCGTCTTCGATATGGGCTTCGCCGAGTTCTCGGACTTGGTATTCTAACAAATCAAGTCTTTGCAGTCGCTGCTGTTCCGACTGACGCCTGCGTTTGAGGGCTGTCTTGGCGTTGTTGGCGGCCAGCCACGCGGAGGCGACGATCGATCGCGCTTCAGTGAGCTTTTTGCCGCCGTATAAATCGAGCCATTCTCGCTGGAGGGTTTCTTGTCCGAGGTGGACGGTTTGGCCTTGGGCGGTAATTTCCACAAGCCGATCGCGCAGTTGATCCATTAACTGGCGGTTGACGAGAATTCCGTTCAGGCGGGATCTGGTGCGTAGAGCACCGCTCGATGCGTTAATTTCCCGGCTGCAAACGGCTAAATTTCCGTCTATGGGTTCGATTTCTTGCTCGCCCAGCCACAAAGCTGCGGCTTTGTCCAATTCAAAGGTAGCTTCCAATATTGCTCGCGCTGCTCCGGTGCGAATCGATCGGCGATCGACCTTGCCGCCCAACACTGCATCGATCGCATCTAGGATAATCGATTTACCAGCGCCGGTTTCCCCTGTAAATACGTTCAAATTCGGGCCAAATTCTAGATCCAGGCAGTCAATTAAGGCAAAGTTTTCTATTCTGAGGGATATTAACATGGGGAATTTGTTATTTATTATTTCATAATTAATCTTTCTTCCTTTCCCCCTTGGGGGGTAGGGCAGGGCAAACGCATCTTAATTCTGAAAGCTTTACGCTATCAGGGGTTCCATTTTTGGCAACTAAACTCAAATAATGACTGAAACCTTTATCCCGCAAGTATTCTAAAAATAAGATGCGTTTGCCCTTGTAGGGGGGGTTTCCTTCTTCATTTTTTTGATATTTTAACTTCCTAGTTTCAACCACCCAAACAAATCTCCTACCGTCAGCCGCAATTCTGCTGCCCAATCTGGAACTGGCAACAATTCTTCGGGTTTGGCTAAAAGTTCCGGTTGCTTTCCAGGGGGATAAATTAAGATTGAGCGCACCATCGGATCGATCGGCCAACCCATTTTAGTGCCGTTTTTCAGACAGTGTAAAATATTCCCAGTTACTTTAGTTTGACTCTGGCCAGGAGACAGAATTTCAATTGTCCAATCAGGGTAAGTTTCAAATACATTCGCAACATCCCTATTTTCATCAAGTGGTATTCTTTCCCAAGTAAATACTGTGACATCTGGCACGATTGATCTGCCGCCAAAAGTACACCGCAATTCAGGAAAAGCTAAGCCTATTTTCTGATTTTTAACTGCGACATTGATGGCGGGGACTAATTCACATTGAATCCGGCTATGTTTTCCTTGTGTCATAGGCTTTTGGATAATTTGACCGTTAATATATTCGCTAGCTGGTTCTGTTTCTGGCAGTTTTAGAAATTCTGACAAAGTTAGTGTTTTCGTTGGTTGTATCTGTACCATTTTTTACTCCTTTTCATCGAGTAAACCTAAGTGTTTCCAAGCAGCCGCTGTGGCAATTCTGCCCCGACTTGTCCGCTGCAAAAATCCGATTTGCATTAAATACGGTTCGTATACATCCTCAATTGTTTGAGAGTCTTCTCCTGTGGAAGCTGCGAGAGTTTCTAAACCCACCGGGCCGCCGTTAAAGTTTTCGATCATTGCTGTCAAAAGGCATCGATCGGTCCAATCCAAACCAAGCGGATCGACGTTGAACAGTTCGAGGGCGACTGAGGCAACTTCGCCATTAATTGGCTTTAATTTTTTGACTTCGCTGTAGTCTCTAACTCGTCGCAGCAAGCGGTTAGCGATCCGGGGGGTTCCGCGCGATCTGCGGGCAATTTCTGTGGCTCCTTCTGGGGTGATTTGAGTGTCGAGAACTTGGGCACTTCTTTGGACAATTAGACTAAGTTCGTCTATTTCGTAGTAGCGCAATCTTTGGATCAAGCCGAAGCGATCGCGCAATGGAGATGTCAGCGACCCAACTTTTGTGGTTGCTCCTACTAAGGTAAAGGGTTTCAGGGGAATGCTGCGAATTTTGGCGCTTTTGCCTTGACCGATCGTAATATCTAACCGACAGTCTTCCATCGCCGGATAGAGGATTTCTTCTGTAACTTTAGATAAACGGTGAATTTCGTCTATAAACAGCACGTCACCTGCTTTGAGGTTGATCAGCAATCCGACAATATCTCGCGGTTTTTCTAAAGCTGGGGCGGTGGTGATTTTGCATTCAACTTCCATTTCTGCTGCTAGAATTAGCGACATTGTGGTTTTTCCTAACCCTGGAGGCCCGTAGAGTAACAGGTGATCCATAGGTTCGCCGCGAGATTTAGCTGCTGCAATTGCGATCGCCAAAACTTCTCTCAAGTCTTTTTGCCCGATGTATTCAGCTAAGCGCTGGGGTCGGATTTTGTCGTCTTGTTTGCTATTGATTTCGTCGGGTAGTTCTTGCGCTTCTACCAGAGATTCCGCCTGGGGTTTGGCCACTTTTTTGCGACGGGCCGGGGCTATGTCTTCGGGTAGATTTTGGTCGGAGGGCTGTTGTTTGGAGGAGATAATAGCCATATTTATCTGCGATCGGGCAGCGGGAATTGTTTACAATTATTGGCAGAATCTTGACAATTATTGAGTTCGTTATGAGTATTCCATCTTCTTTGTTAGCATCGGAAAGCATAACTTTTGAGGGGGCGATCGAGCTCACTCAATCTTTACTGTCGTTCATTGAGGCCGATCGACTTTTACAAGCCGACATCCAGCAAGCTGTTACATCTCTGGTGAAAACACAGAACGGTGCTAGGGGGTTTTTTGTCACCTATCTAACGGACGATCGACCGGAGGCAGATCACCCGTCACCCGGAGTAGTCGAGGCGCTGCGATCGGCTCCTGAGATCGTAGCAGAACTGCTGGTGAAAAATTTGGCGATGTCGGCGGCAATGGTTGTACATCATTCGCGGCAGCAAAAGGAGGAAATGGCGGCCGATTCTGCTAGAGTGCAGGAGCGATCGCGCAATTTAATTCAAATGCTGCAAATCCCAACCTGTCAAACTATAGCGTCGCAAATGCTAGAAAGTTTGCAGAATGCCAACGGCGAGTATGAAAAATTTTTCCAGCGGTGGGGCTACGACGACGAGCAAAAACTAGCGATCGGTTCGGCAGTTCGATCGGCGATCGGCTAAAATAACCTCCGAAGGAAGGGGAAAGAAGAAAGAAAGAAGAAGCCAAAGCCAGGGTGACAGATGCTTGATCAAAGCGGCGGGGCTGTGGAATAATTGCGGTTTAACAAAAGCTGCACAATTGTAGCTTGAGTTGATTTAGGTGTGAAGCGAGTGAACGAGGGCGAAAAAATTGCAGAGAACTGTGAAAGGAGTTGCCCAAAAGGTCCGAAGGCTGGGCTGCCGGCGGCCGACAAATACGCCCCGGCGGTGGGCGAAGCTGAATCTGCTGGCAACATTGGTGCGCCGGGACTTGGAAGCTCAATACAAAGGCTCGATTCTGGGCAATTTGTGGCCGCTGCTGAATCAGCTATCGCAATTGGTGATTTACACATACGTATTTTCGATCGTCCTCAAGGTAAAGCTCAGCCTTGCAGGCTTCTCAGAAAACAGCAACATTACATTTGGAGTCTGGCTATTTGCAGGTTTGCTGCCTTGGAGTGCCTTCACCAGCGGTTTGATCAAGTCGGGAGTATCGGTGGTCGGGCAGCCGAATTTAGTGAAAAAAGTGGTATTTCCTCTCGGTTTGCTGCCGCTAGTGCCGATTTTTACAGCTTTTATTGAAAGTTCTCTGGGTTTAGCTGCTTTGATTGTGATAGTAGTAGCGTCGTCGCAAAAGCTCAACGCTACTTTATGCTTGCTGCCGCTGGTGTGGGTGCCTCAGTTGCTAATCACAGCGGGTTTGGGATATTTGACAGCCGGCTTGACTGTATTTTTGCGAGACATTCCTCAGACATTAGGTGTTATTCTAAATTTTTGGTTTTATTTGACGCCGATCGTCTACCCAGCATCAATCATCCCCCAAGAGTGGCGAGTGTGGATATTTTGGCTGAATCCAATGGCCGCCATCTCTGAGGTTTATCGAGACCTCATACTGCTTGGAGAAGTTAAGCATTGGGGCGAATGGGGTGTCGCAACGCTAATTTCTGCTGCTATATTTTGTGGAGGCTTGACGGTTTACCGGCGTTTGCGTCCCGCTTTTGCTGACGTGCTGTAAATTTGTTTGATATCTACAGTCAATCTAAAATCTAAAATCCCAATAAAGGTTTGTAGTGAGGGCTTTAGTCCTCATAAAAATCAGAGAACTAAAGTCCTCATTACAAATCTATTTTTAGTGAGAGCAGGCATAATATCAATCTAAAATCTAAAATCTAAAATCGGATGACAGAAAATGTAATTTCACTAAAAAATGTTTCCAAATGTTTTAAGCGGTACGATCGTCCAGGAGACCGCTTAAAGGAAATTATTTACCCCAGCAAAAAACTGGCTGACGAATTTTGGGCCCTGCATGACATCAATCTGGAAATTCCTCAAGGACAAACTCTGGGAATAGTCGGTCGCAACGGTTCGGGAAAAAGCACTCTACTGCAAATAATTGTAGGGACGCTGACTCCTACCACAGGAAGCGTGGATGTTAAAGGGCGAGTCTCCGCTTTGTTGGAACTCGGAAGCGGGTTTAACCCGGAATTTACCGGGCGACAAAATGTGTTTTTTAACGCTCAGTTACTGGGATTCAATCAAAAAGAAACTGAAGAAAAATTTGACGATATAGCTGCTTTTGCTGATATTGGCGATTTCATAGAACAGCCAGTCAAAACTTATTCTAGCGGTATGTTTGTCAGACTAGCTTTTGCCGTTGCGACTAGCGTAGAGCCAGATATTTTGGTGGTTGACGAGGCGCTTTCGGTGGGAGACGAAGCGTTTCAACGCAAGTGTTTTGCCCGCTTGCAAAGCATTCAGGAAGGTGGCGGAACAATTTTATTTGTTTCTCACGCTGCTACTTCTGTGGTGCAACTTTGTACCTCTGCGATTTTAATGGATAGCGGTGAATTGCTGCTCGCTCACACGCCGAAGGTGGTAATTTCTAAGTATCAAAAGCTGATTTATGCCGATCCGGATCAGGTTCTGGGGTTGAAGTCAGATATTCGAGCTCTGAACCAACTGACAAAACAGGAAAATCAAGACCAGCTTCAGGAGGCTAATTTAGAAAGCACAAAGAGGGAAGTTAAACCGGAGCAACATCTCTCTAAACCCAAGGAATATTATGATGAATTTTACGATCCGGGGATGATACCGTCGAATACGGTAAGGTATCCGTCTCGCGGAGCGGAAATTATCAACCCCCACATTGAGACGCTGAAGGGAAATGTGGTAAATCACTTGATCGGTCGTCAAGATTATATTTATACTTACTCTGTCACTTTCTCCCGCTCAACTTCCAAAGTTAGGTTTGGAATGTTAATTAAAACAATTAGCGGTTTTGAGTTGGCGGGTGCTTCTTTGAAGGCTTCTACTCAGTCAGTTAGATATGTGGAAGCAGGAACGACAATTGTAGTAAAGTTTCATTTTAAATGTTTGCTGAATCCCGGTGTTTATTTTCTGAATGCTGGGGTTGTGGGAAGCGTTGATGGAGATTTAACGTATCTGGATCGCTGTGTTGATGTGGCGATGTTTAGAGTTCAGTCTTGTACTGAGTCCTGCGGTAACGGCATCGTTGACTTGCTGATCGAACCGTGTTTAACTGTTGTTAATGCTGATTTTCTAGTGAAAGAGCAGTCAACAGAGGTTATCTAAAATTCTGTAAAAACAATGAGCGATATCAATTTAGATTTAGTCGAAAATTCCGTAATCAAAGCATTTATTCAAGATCAAGCTAAGTTTCCAGAAAATTTTAAACTGAATATCTGCGAAGACGATGAAATGTATTTGTTCAGCTTGAACAACGTCAAAGACGATCGCGATCGGGCTTTGGTGCGCTATTATTCGATCGGGCGTCGCATCTTGGATACAGTTAAACAAGTTGTGGAATGGCATTTTGGCAGTTTTGAAAATGTACCTTCTTTTCTAGATTTTGCCTGCGGTTACGGTCGATTTACAAGATATTTGATTCAGGAAATACCGCCGGAACGAATTTGGGTTTCTGATATTTATGCTAACGCTGTTAAGTTTCAAACTGAATACTTGGGGGTCAACGGTATTGTCTCAACTGGAAAGCCAGAAAATTATTTAATTGACCGCAAGTTTGACTGCATTCTGGCTAATTCTTTTTTCAGCCATATGCCGGAAAGGACTTTTACAAGTTGGTTGCAAAATTTGTACGATTTGTTGACTCCTAACGGCATTTTGATGTTCAGCGTTCACGATGAGTGTTTGTGCCTAGCCAATATAGAAATGCCGGCTAATGGTATTTTGTTTAGTCCTCAAAGCGAAAGTCAGTCTTTAGATAAGGAGGAATACGGCACAACTTATGTAACAGAAAAGTTTGTGAGAGAATGTGTCGAGCGAGTTAGCGGAGGCAAAGCTTTTGTTCACCGCATCAAAAAAGGCATATGCAGATTTCAGGATTTGTATGTTGTCACTAATGAGCTAGTTAGAGATTTTTCGGAGTTGAAATTTAATCATCACCCGGAAGGATATATTGATGTGGCTGCTTTTACGAATAAGGAGAATTTGTATCTGGAAGGATGGGTGGCTGATGTGAATCTCCACGGTCGAGTTGAGGAGCTGCAAGTGCTGGTAAACGGCGAGGTTGTACAGAGGTGCGAGCCTTTTTACAATCGCCCGGATGTGGCTGGATATTTTGAAAATGATGGGGCTTTGCAGTCGGGGTGGAGCTGTTATTTACCCAAAAACACTGTGGCGCTGGAGGATGTGTTAATAGTCAAAGCAATCAATAACTATGGTTTGGAATGGATTCTGGAAACTTGCACTGTTAAATCGCTGGTTAACCAAAGGCAATCGCAGTCTTTATTGGGTTCTACTCAGACAAAACTCAAATTACTCGAGACTCAGTTAGAGTCGGCTAGGATAGAATGGGAGCAAAGTCAAAGTAAGTTAATGATTACTCAAACAAAGTTGCAAGAAACTCAAACTCAATTAGTTTCTGCTCAAACGCAATTGGAGCAAACTCAAAATCAGTTAGTATCTGTGCAAATGCAGTTAGAGAAAACTGAAAATCAACTAATTAATGTCAAGCAAGAACTAGAGCAAGCGAAGTGTCGGGTTTTGGCAATGGAAAGCAGCAAGTTCTGGAAGCTGAGAGCCGCGTGGTTTCAAGTCAGGCACTCCTTGGGCTTGGCGGGAGAGTAGCGAGTAAATTTGGTTGGTGTGGGAATTAGGGCGAGGGAGAGAAATTGTGAGTACAAATGACAGCAAACCGTCGGTTTTTATTGTTACCGGAATGCACCGTTCCGGTACGTCTTTAACAGCTTCTTTGTTTCAGAAAGTCGGGGTTGATATTGGCAAAAAATTAGTGGGCCCGGCCGACGGAAATGTGAAAGGTCATTTCGAGAATGTTGATTTTGTGGAGTTTCACAAAAGTGTTTTGCGATCGCACGGTATTGATGAACTCGGATGTACGTTTGAAAAAACGATTCCGGTAGCAGCGGAATACGTGGAAATCGCCAAAAGGGCGATCGACCAAAACCAACAAACTCACAAACATTGGGGTTGGAAAGACCCGCGAACAGCCCTTTTTTGGGATTTTTGGCTGACTTTACTCCCTGAAGCTAATTTTATCTGTGTTTATCGATCGCCCTGGGAAGTAGTCGATTCCCTTTACCGCCGGGGAACCGATTTCAGCTTGCTGCAAAATCCCGAAATGGCAGTAAAAATGTGGATTCACTACAATCAAAAAGTTTTAGAACTTTACGAACGTTTTCCCCATCGCTGTCTGCTAGCCAACGTTTACCCCATCGGCCACACTCCCGAACTTTTTATCGAACGAGTAAACGAAAAATTTAATGTTAACTTAAGTGCAATACCGGGCGACAATTTTGAAGAATCTTTATTAGTCAACGATATTGTCAAAAGTCACAGACCGAGTTTAATAGAAAAATATTTTCCCGAAGCATTAGAACTATATGAACTTTTGGAAACCCAAGCTGGCAATCTGAGCAGCGAATCGAAAGGTGCGATCGATCGAGTTATTCATTTCCCAGCATCTCCAATCTGGCCATTTGAAGATTGGCTAAAAATCCGCTTGCTCGAAAAACAGCAAAAAACTAGCTCTTCAGAACTCAAACAGTGGCAAGAACAATTTCACCAGGCCCAGGCAAAAGTGTTGGGATTAGAGGCAGAATTAGGAGAAACTCAAGTACAGCTTGCAGGCAAAGAATCAAATTTTCAAGAAGCTTTAGCAAAACTCCTCGGATTAGAAACAGAATTAGGACAAACTCAGGTACAGCTTGCAGGCAAAGAATCACAATTTCAAGAAGCTTTAACAAAAGTCTTAAAATTAGAAGCAGAATTAGGGCAAACTCAGGTACAGCTTGCAGGCAAAGAATCGCAATTTCAAGAAGCGTTAGCGAAACTCCTCGGATTAGAAACAGAATTAGGACAAACTCAGGTACAGCTTGCAGGCAAAGAATCGCAATTTCAAACAGCTTTAGCGAAAGTATTAGAATTAGAAGCAGAATTAGGGCAAACTCAGGTACAATCTGAAGAGACTGAATTTATATTGCAGCAAAAGTTAGCTGAGTTAATTCAGCTAGAAACAGCACAAACTCAAAATCAGGAAAGATTAAAGGATACTCTGGAAAAATTAGAAAATTCCCGCCAGGAAAATGAAACTTTTCGGGCAGAACTTGCCATAATCAAGTCTTCAATATGGTGGCAAGTGAGAGAAAAGTTGTGGGAAGTTCAGCGCAAAATCCGCGACTTGTTCCCTAAATTTATTTTTTCGTTAGATCAACCTACTACTTGGCAAGTTTGCGATTCCAACCTGCTAATTGTCGGCTGGGTTTTTCACCAAAAAAGAGATACTACAGCAGTTCGCGCCAGAATTAAAGACCAGAGTTTTGCAGGCGTTTACGGCATAGATAGAAGTGATATAGCGCAAGCACACTCTAATATTGCCGCTGCGAAGAAATCAGGTTTTACTATTGAATTGGAAGCGCCTGCAGGACGACACGAAGTGCTACTGGAAGCGCAAGACGCTCGAGGTCAATGGCATCTTTTGGCAGCTTATCCGTTGTTAGTTTCAACGATTCAAGCATCGTTAGATGTACCAGTAGTGTGGGAACAGCGTCAGGGTCAAATTTTGTTTGCAGGTTGGTGCTGCCACCACGATCGCAAAATTGCTAAATTAAGCTTGTTGTGCGGCGATACTTCTGTAGAATGCGCCTACGGTTTGCGGCGAAAAGATGTCGGCGAAGTGTTTCCTGACTGGGTTAACAGTTCGGAAAGCGGTTTTGAGGCCCTTGTCGATTTGCCGCCAGGGGAATGGCACGTGTCTCTGCAAGCTGAGTTAGAAACCGGGGAAATTTTGTCTTTTCAAGCGCCTAAAAAATTGACTGTGCGGCGCTACCATATCTGGCAGCGAAGTGCAGATAAATTTGAGGAGTTATCAAGGTTTACAGCCGCAATTCAGCAGCGGGCGAAGGAAAGAAAACAGCGTCTCGGCAGAATTGTGCCGATGCCTTGGGAAATTGTGAAGGTGATTCGCCAGTTGGGGAAGATTTATCGGCAGCAAAAACAGTTTACTGCGCCGGGAGATTTGCTGCCACCTGCGGGTTTTGTGGTGCCTCAACCCATTGATAGATATGACGCATGGCTGGAGGTGAATCAGTGGAACGATCGCGCGCGCGATTACTTGATTTCTAGGTTAAAATCCTGCAGGGAACCCCTGCCAAAAATTTCGGTAGTAATGCCAGTTTACAACCCGCAGATAGATTTTCTCGAAAGTGCGATCGATAGCGTAATCAATCAAGTTTATGCCAACTGGGAACTCTGCATTGCCGACGATTGCAGCACCGATTTCACTGTTGCTGACACTTTGAAAAACTGGGTTCAAAAGGACGATCGTATCCGCATCACCTTTCGTACAGAAAACGGAAACATCAGCGCAGCCACCAACAGCGCCGCCGCCCTCGCAACAGGCGACATCATCCTGTTTTTAGACAACGACGACGAACTAACTCCCGACGCATTAGGCGAAGTCGCCTTATATTTTGCCTCGCATCCAGCCACCGATTTTCTATACTCAGACGACGACAAAATCGACACTAAAGGTCGCCGATTTGCCCCCCAATTCAAACCGGAATGGTCGCCGGAACTGCTGCTTTCCTATATGTATCTCGGTCATTTGTGCGCCGTAAAAAGACACATTTTTGAAGAAATAGGAGGTTTGCGGATAGGTCTTGAAGGCTCGCAAGATTACGACTTTGCCTTGAGAGCCACCGAAATTTCTCGCCACGTCGCGCACCTGCCGTTAGTGCTGTATCACTGGCGAACCGCACCCGGTTCTACCGCCATATCTGGGGCGGCAAAACCCGCCAGTTTTGCCGCCGGTCAACAAGCCATTCAAGACGCACTAAACCGCCGAAAAATTAATGGCAATGTCGCTCAGCACGCATGGGCGATTAAAGAAAATTTGGGCATATTTGCCCAGGATTTCCCGGATAATGGTCCATCAGTAACCGTAATTATTCCTACTAAGAATCAGCTTAAATTGCTGAAAGCCTGTCTGGATTCTCTAGAAACTACAACCTATAAAAATTATCAAGTTGCCGTCATCGACAACGAAAGCGACGACCCGAAAACTCTGGAATATTTAAAGCAATTAAATTGCCAAGTTTTGCATATAAAAAATCCTGGTGGTAAGTTTAGTTTTGCAGCAATTAACAACCGCGCTGCCGAACAAGTTGATAGCGAATATGTGTTGTTTTTGAACAACGATACTGAAGTAATTAACCCCCGCTGGCTGAGTCAAATGGTGGGATACGCTCAAATCCCTGGCGTGGGTGCAGTCGGCGCGAGGCTGTTATATCCAGACGGCAGAATTCAGCACGCGGGCGTAATTCACGGTCTCCATCACGGTTTGGCGGGTCACGCTTTTAAGCTGATGAACAGCGAAAATCGAGGCTATCTTTCTCAAGCGATGGTAACGCGAAATTACTCTGCGGTAACAGCCGCTTGCACGATTACTCCGCGTCAATTGTTCTTAGAATTGGGCGGTTTTGATGAGGATAATTTTGCTGTTGCTTACAATGATGCAGATTACGGATATCGGCTGTTAGAACGGGGTTATCGGTGTGTATACTGTCCCGATGCGGAGTTATTGCACAAAGAGGGAACTTCTAGGGGTTTTACCGACAATCCTCAAGAAGTGGGGGCTTTTAGGCGCAAGTATGCGGGTAAAAATGACAGTTTTTACAGTCCTCACTTGTCTTTAGAAGATGAGTATTTTCATATTCAACCTCGACGGGTTTTTATGAAAGAAGAAGGAAGTGCGGCAACAAGCAATGTACGGGATGTAACTGATGTAACTGATGTCAGGAACAAGGAAGAATTAGAATTTGCTGAGTGTGGTTGGTTATCAGTAGCAAACAGTTCTATCCATCCTATCAAAGTTTTAATGTGCAGCAATTCGCTGGATTTCACTGGTGCGCCGCTGCATCAGTACGAAATCGCGGTGAAATTGGCGACTGAGGGTATGATTAAGCCGATCGTACTTTGCACAACAGACGGGCCCCTGCGTCAAGCTTACCAACAGCAGGGAATTGAAGTAATTGTGCGCGACAATCCTCTCGAACACATCTACCAGCGCGATGCTTATGATGAAGCCATCCGCAGTTTTAGCACAGAAATTGCAGGTTTAAAAGTAGATGCAATTTATGCCAATACTTTAGAAAACTTTTTTGTAGTTGATGCGGCGCACCAAATCGGAATTCCTGTGGTGTGGAACGTGCACGAAAGCGAACCTTGGCAAACTTATTTTAACAGGTTTGGTTCGGAGATTGCGGCAAGAGCTTTAGAGTGTTTTCGCTTTCCTTACAAGGTAATTTTTGTGGCGGATGCAACGCGGGACAGGTATTTGCCTCTCAACAGCCACCATAATTTTACGGTGATTCACAACGGCTTAGATTTGAGCAAACTGGAAAATTCACAGAATTCTGAATTGGCTAGAAAAACTTTAGGTGTTGCAGCGGAAGACGTGGTTATTTTGCTGCTGGGAACGGTATGCGAACGCAAAGGTCAGCAGGATTTAGTTAAAGCACTTTCACTTTTGCCTGACAAATGGCACAATAAAATTAGGTGTTTTATTGTGGGCGATCGCCCGAGTATTTACAGCAATAAATTAGCCGAGTTAGTGGGGGAATTACCAGAAGAGTTGCGGCAAAGGGTGACAGTAGTCCCGGAAACTGGGGAGACGGGAAAATATTACAAATCGGCGGATATTTTTGTTTGCACTTCTCGCGTCGAAAGTTTTCCTAGAGTGATTTTGGAGGCAATGGCTTGCGATTTGCCAATTGTTACATCGCCGGTTTTTGGGATTAAAGAACAAGTGAGACCTGGAATTAATGGTTTGTTTTATACGCCCGATCGCCCGGATGAATTAGTTGCAGCTTTGATTACTTTATTGGAGGATAAACTATTGCGACAGCAGTTAGCTGAAAATGCTAAATATGTCTTGGATTCACTTAATACTTTTGAGGAAATGACTCAAGCTTATGCAGAGATTTTCTGCGAAGCATATTTCAGCCGTCATTAGTCATGTTACAGTGCCAGCCTCCGCCCCAGTGAAGGGCAGTAACTCACCTCGTAGACTTTTGGCAGGATTTAATATAATTTGCCAAGAATTGCGGAACCTATTGAAAATTGAGCCATCAATACTATAAAATAATCAAAAATGAACGATGAAAAAATGACCGATCGCCCAAGAGTAGATTATGAAAGGGCATGGGACAGTTACGCCCAACAGTGGCAAAAAACTAATGCCGAACTTGCCCATATTGGCGACGAATGGATAGGTAAAGCTGCAGGTGCCGCCAACTCCTTAGCCGAATACGAAGCCCTGATAGAAGAGCAATTTATTGCACCCTACATCAAAAAAGAACATAGGGTATTAGAAATTGGTATTGGCGGCGGAAAAACTGGTTCGCTGCTGCTGAAATATTGCGATCGACTAATTTGTGCGGACATTTCCAGTCAAATGCTGCAAGCGGCGCGATCGCGCTTGGGAGACGATCGCGTTTCTTACGTCAAACTCGACGGTTTAACATTAGACGGCATTGCCCCCGGTTCAGCCGATGTCTGCTTTTGTTACGATACAATGGTACACGTAGAGCCGGTAGATATATTCAACTATCTGACTCGAATTCCCAAACTGCTGCGAGGCGATCGAATTTGCGTGTTTCACCACACAAATATTTTTAGCGAATTAGGGTGGCAAAAATTCGCCACCGAGTGGGACAAAAACTTGCTAGGGCACAGAGACGGCACAGCCTTTTCAGTTATGACTGATACAATTATGGAAAAATTTCTCCATCATTTAAACTATGAAATCATCCTGAAAAATACATCTTCTGTACCGCGAGATTGCGTCTGGATCTGCAAAGCACCAACCCCCAATGAATAAAACCAAAGCTTTTTAGGTGAATCAATGAATAAAACCAAAGCTTTTTAGGTGAATCCAAATATTTTATTCCAACTAATGACATAAAACAGTCACCAGTTAACAGAAAACAGTCAACAGACAACAGACAACAGTCAATGAAAGCATTATTTCTCCATCCCAACTTTCCCGCCCAATACCGCCACATTATCACGGCTTTAGGCGCCGATCCCAAAAATCAAATTGTTTTCGGCACTAAAAACGAGCGCCCAGAGTGGAACATTCCCGGCGTTCGCAAAGCAGCATTTACCCCCAGCCGGGAACCCCACGCCCAGACTCACCAATACGTCCGCCCTTTAGAAAGTGCCGTCATCTACGGACAAGCCGTATTTAGAATGGCAGAACAACTCAAAGCAGATGGTTTTGTCCCCGATATTATCTGCGGACATTCCGGTTGGGGGCCGACATTGTTTGTCAAAGAAGCCTTTCCAAATACGCCGCTTTTGTGCTATTTCGAGTGGTTTTATCATGCTATTGGTTCAGACGCAGATTTCGACCCAGCGGAACCTTTAACAGTTGACGATATGGCTAGAATTAGAATCAAAAATGCGCCGATTCTGATCGATTTATATTCTTGTGATTGGGGTTTGTCTCCCACTTATTGGCAGCGATCGCAATTCCCGCCCGAACTACAACAAAAATTATCCACACTCCACGACGGCGTAGATACCGATTACTTCAAACCAGACCCCGGTGCTAAACTGGTTTTACCTAACTTAGACTTGTCTGGCGTGGATGAAATTGTCACCTACGTATCGCGGGGAATGGAACCTTACCGGGGTTTTCCTGAATTCATTGAGTCGATCGCCTATGTGCAAGAACGCCGCCCCAACTGTCACGTCGTAATCGTTGGTTCCGAAAGAGTTTGTTACGGGCGTTCTTTACCCAACGGCGAGTCTTACAAAGATTATATGCTCAAAAAAGTCCCCCTAGACTTGTCGCGAGTTCACTTTGTCGGACCCCTACCTTACGGACTGTATTTAAAAGTAATTCAAGCATCCGACGTACACGTTTATTTGACCAGACCTTTTGTGCTATCTTGGTCCATGATTGAATCTCTATCAACCGGATGTTTAGTAATCGGTTCCGACACAGGACCAGTCAGAGAAGTTATCCGCGACGGAGAAAACGGTTTGCTAGTCGATTACTTCTCACCGAAACAAGTAGCCGATCGCATTGATGAAGTTTTAGACCATCCTACCCGCATGGCAGAAATTCGCATCAAAGCCCGTCAAACCGCTCTAGAACGCTACAGTTTAGCTAAAATGCTGCCGCAACATTTACAACTAATTGAGCAAGTAGCAAATCGTTCCATGCCACCTACAGTTGGTATGGAACCAGAACGGGAATTAGCAGCATCTTTTGCAGTGAGAATTTAGCAATAAAGTTGTTCCGCACTAAACGTCTGGTCATCAGCTCTTCTGTGCGACTAAACCGCACAGGAGACTCCACCCAATAGACGATAAACATCGGAACATCTGGACGTTTTAGTTCCCCAATTAAATAATTTGACAGCTCTGAAGTTTGAATTCAGTTGTACTTAATCGGGTAGCTGAAAAACCCTGATTACGGTCTTGAGTAATTATGATTGCCACCTCCTCAATTTACGCACATTTACCCTCTGTTTGGTCAGCTTTGAGAATAGCTATATTTTATAGATTTGTGCACGGGCTGCAAGAAAAGATGGACGTATTTATTGCGTATCAAGCCCGTTTGGGACTTATTTGGGCTTAAAATTTGTTTAAGTCCTGTTAAGTTAAAATCAACTAAGAAATACCCAAAGCTGTTTCAGACATCGTAATTAAATTATTTTTAGCAAAATTTTTCTGGTGAATTGGAATATCAATAATAAAGATTGCCCCCTGATTAGGAGATGAAATACAATTGAGCTGGCCCCCGTGTTTATCCACTACAATCTGATGGGAAATTGACAGCCCAATACCAGTACCCTTCCCGATAGGTTTAGTAGTAAAAAATGGCTCAAATAGGTGTTGGCTAATTTCTTCTGTCATACCAGGCCCGTTATCCTTAAAATAAATTAACACTCGATTAGATTCCGTGACCTCAGTGCGAATGAAAATCTGAGAAGGATTAGCTTTCATTTCACTTAACGAGCGCGTCGCATTATAATCATCTATGGCATCAATAGCATTAGCAACAAGATTCATAAACACCTGGTTAAGCTGACCCCCATAACACTCTACCAGAGGCAGATTGCCGAATTCTTTTATCACCTCAATTGCAGGTCGATCGCCCCTTCCTTTAACACGGTTATGCAAAATTAACAGAGTGCTATCAATACCCTGGTGAATATCCACTGGTTTCATCTCAGATTCATCCAATCGCGAGAAGATTCGCAGCGACTGAACAATTTCGCGAATTCGGTCTACACCTACCTTCATTGAACTCAACAATTTAGGTAAGTCTTCCACCAAAAAATCTAGTTCTATTTCGTCTATTTTCTGTTCAACTTTTGGACCTGCCTCCGGGAATTCTTGGTGATAAAGATTGACTAGATCGATCAAATTTTGGGTATAATCATGAGCGTAAGAAACATTCCCAAAAATAAAATTAACTGGATTATTGATTTCATGGGCTACACCTGCAACAAGCTGACCTAGAGAAGACATTTTTTCGCTCTGCACAAGTTTAGTCTGCGTGATTTGTAATTCTCGAAAAGCCTTTTCTAAACAATTAGTTTGGCTTCGCAATTGAGCTTCCGATTGTTGCAATCCCGCCTCTGCTTGCAGACGCTCTTGAATCTCCTGTTTGAGCAATTGATTGGATTGCAAAAGTTCAGCCGTCCTTTCCTCCACTCGCCTTTCCAACTCCGATGCCAGCTTCAACAGCGAGGATTCCGCTTCGACACGCTGTTCGATTTCTGCTTGCAAACACACATTTTTCTCTAGGAGTTTTTTCGACAGGTTGCGGAGCTTCATGTGGACATTAACACGAGCTAAAACTTCTTCATGCTGAAGAGGCTTAGTAATATAATCCACCGCACCAAGACTCAAACCTTTAACCTTATCCACCGTGTCAGCAAGAGCAGTCATAAAAATCACGGGAATGTCTCTCGTTAAATCATTCGCTTTCAAACGGCGACAAGTTTCAAACCCATCTATTCCGGGCATGAGCACATCCAACAGGATCAGATCCGGTGGGGCATATTCTACCTTCTGGAGAGCACTTTGCCCATCCCTAGCTACCAATACCTTGAAGCCAAAATCTGCCAAAAAATCGAACAGGACACCTAAATTAGTCGGAGTGTCATCTACGATTAAAATTGTGCTTTGTTCGAGAAGTTCGTTATTCATTATTTGGCAATCCTATATTTCTTAATAAACTCCAAGATTTGTTGTTCTTCAAATCCTTTCACTAACTGGCGTAGATGGGTAGCAAAGGGCCCCCATTGCTCATTGAGTTCTTCTAACTTTTTAGCTTCCTCCCCAATAGCTCGAAGATCGCCCATCATCGCTAAATTGAATAAAACGGCGATTACCTCATCGGGGGGAGCTAAGATTTCAGAACTTAGAGATTTTTTTTCTCCTTCTGCTTTCCTAATTTCTTTCAGATTTTCTTCATAAATCCATTCTAACCCTAAATGAGTACGTAATTTTTCTAAAAGCTCCTCGATTCCTATGGGTTTGGGAATAAAATCATTGCAACCTACCTCGACACTTTGTTGTCGATCAAAATCAAAAACGCTGGCAGAAGTAGCAATCACCACTAACTTAGCCTGATCTAGTGATTTGCGAATCCGGCGCGTTGCTTCTAAGCCACTCATTACGGGCATCATCAAGTCCATTAAAATACAGTCTGGTTTAAACTCGACCACCTTGTTTAAACAGTCCTGACCCTCCGTTGCTTCCAGAATTTCAAATCCTAACGGCTGAAGCATTCCCGCTATGATCGAGCGATTCTGCCACTTGTCATCAGCTATGAGAATTTTTCGCTTTCGGCCTTTGAAACCAACGATTGTGTGGGCATTGGCTTTGGCTGCATTAGTCTCCCATTCCGATACCTCTGGCAAATCTAAATCGAACGAGAAAACGCTCCCTTGTCCTAATGTACTATTCACCTTTATTTCACCGCCCATCATCTGGACTAATTGGCGGCTAATTGCCAGTCCCAACCCGGTTCCTTCAACCTTGTGGTGAGTATCTCCTACTTGATGAAAAGGCAAAAATATGTCTTGCAATTGCTCTGGTGCCATACCCAATCCGGTATCTTCCACTTGAAACCGGATTTTGCCCTCCTGATATCCTACTTTGAATACCACCCCACCTTTTTCGGTAAACTTAATCGCATTGCCGAGTAAGTTGATTAAAACTTGCCGCAATCGTTTTTCATCACCCTGGACGGCAATAGGTAGTTGGGTAATGGGCTCGTAAATCAGGGAGATTCCTTTTTGTTCGGCCCGAATATTACAAATTTCAGCGATGCTTTCCAAAAATTGTGAGAAATGGAAATTACTCAAGTGGATTTCCATTTTTCGGGCTTCGATTTTGGACAGGTCTAAAATATCGTTAATCAGGGTTAAGAGGTGATCGCCACACTGACTAATGACGTTCAGACCATCTTTTTGCTGGTCAGCCAAGTTTTTTTGTCGTTTGAGGATTTGCGTGTAACCTAAAATGCCATTAAGTGGCGTTCGGAGTTCGTGGCTCATATTAGCAAGAAACTCACTCTTGGCAGAGTTGGCGGCTTTCGCTAATTCTTCTGCTTTTTGTAAATGGATATTTTTTTCTTGTAACTGTTGCGTTCTTTCTACCACCTTCGCTTCTAAAGTAGCGTTGGCTGCTGCTAAATCGTTATAAAGACGGGCATTTTCAATCGAAATAGCTGCTTGAGAAGATAAAACTTGTAAAACTTCTAAACGGTCGGGAGTAAAAGCACCTGTTGTGAGATTATTTTCTAAGTAAAGAATGCCAGTAAGTTTTCCTTGATGGACGATGGGAGTACATAATACTGACTTGGGTTTTTGGTTGACGATATAAGTATCCGCAGTGAAGGTTCCCTCACAATTCGCATCACTTAATACAACATTTTCCTGAGTTCGGGCAACATAGTTAATCAAAGATATGGGTAGTTGCTGACTGTTTTCCACTGGTATTGTTTGCAGCACTTCTACATCGCTATCTACGCTTCCATAGGCTTCTATTAGTAAAGTTCCAGCTTTTTCTAAGATGAAAATGCCACTTTGAGCGCCCGCATTCTCGATCGCAATTTTCATCAATTTCGCCAACAGCTTACTCAGTACGATTTCACCAGAAAGAGCTTGGGATGCTTTGATCACAGTAGCTAAATCTAGAGATCCTGCACTTCCTCCACTCGTCGAGCTAGCGGTCATAGTCACCGGGCTACCTTGAATTTCGGGCTTTGCTATCCGGGAAAATATTTGAGGATATCTGGCTTCCAAATCTTTGACTATAGCTTTAGCTCCCCAGCGAATATATGCGTAGCGAGCATCGGTTAAATAAATGCGAGCGATTTTATCTTTAGAACGGGAAAAATAAAAGTCTCCTGCTAATTCGTTGGCTAATGCTTCTTCTTGAATATATCCCTGTTCTTTGGCTCCGGCTATAGCGCGATCGTAATAATCGCTCGCTTCTAAAGGTTGTCCCAAAATCCGGGCTTTTTCTGCTTCTACTAAGTCATACTTGTGCTGGAAGTTACTCGGTGCATGGAACGCCCAAGTCTGCATTTTTTCCTGATTTGCTGCTACTGCACTTAGATATTTTTCTTTCTCTTTTGCCGAGGCTTTTGGATACAGGGCTATGAGAGCCAGAGAATGGTAGAAGTTGTAGATACTCATGTGCATTAATCCTGCCCCTGTGTCGGCATATCTTAATGCTAAATCGGCACTCGATACTACTTTATCTGGTTCTTTAAATAGATAAGAGAGGATCATTTTGCCGACATAGTAAGCATAAAGTAACGTCCCATTATTAGAGGCTTCCATTCCTGGGAGTAGTTCTTCTTCATTAAAACTTTCACCTAGTAAACGGTATTTATTTGAGTTTTTGTCTAGTAAATTATCAACTACTTGCTGGTAAAGTTGGACAAATAAAGTATCAAATTTTTGTTTACAATTAATTGTCATGACAACATATTTTGCCTGCTCCTGCTCAAGTTTTTGTAATTCTCTACCGCTTAAAAATAACTGATTGCAATAATTGACTGTACTATGACAAGCAAATTCTATATCTCCATTTTCTAGACCGCTTTGGACAGCCTCTACTAAAGGTTCGAGCGTAGTATTAAGCGGCTCTTTCCAACATCTGATTAAAGAATTAAATACACAAAATATTTTCGATTTAAGAGTGAGTGTGTTAAACCTGTCTAAAAGCAAAATAGCTAGTTTACCAAATTGATATCCAGAATCTATGTTTCCTAATCCTCCACAGAGTAACACTCCATACCAAAGATAAGCAAAAGCAGATTCAGGCGAATTTCCATACTTAATAGACAAGGCTATTTTTGTATAAACAATTGGCGGAAACATCGCAGGGTTTACAATAAAAGCTGGTGTTATAATAAGAGTCAATATTCGCATAGCTGCGAGTTTATCGGGAGCTTTCATTGGAGACAAGTTAGCTAAATCCTCAAAGATTAGTTCTTGAGGGGGTTTTTCCTCTAGGCCAACTCCCAACATTTCTAGAAATGCGATTCCATTATCTATAGATGATTGCATCCTATTTTGAGATATCTCTAATTGAACTTTCAGCTCGTAGACCTTGCCTTTTTCCAGAAGGGTTTTCGCTTGTTTCAGCATCGTCTCAGACAAATGTTGCGATCGCTCAAAGTTAGTGTTTATATATTCAGTTTCGGCTGCTTCCAGATGCAGGTTAAATGTTAGCTCATATTGACTCTCCCAGCTATCCTGATGGAGAAGTCCTAAACCCACATTCAAATATTTGACAGCCGACTCATAAGCTGTGGCTGATTTGGCTTTCTGTCCGGCGATCAGATTGAGTTCTGCCAACTCATATCTTTCCAACTCCAAAGTGATTAAATCGGTCCCGTAATTTAGTTGGTTAACCAGTGCAAAAATATTTTCTTTTCGTTCTTCTGGTCTTGTAGAATGCAGCAGTAGTTGACCGATTTTTAGGTGAGTTTCTTTTTTAAGATAGTCGGGAATTAGAGAATAAGATGCTTGCTGCACTCGATCGTGCAAAAACTTATAAATGACATCAAACTGCTCGGTTGACTTTTGTGTAGATATTTCCGAGTCAAATAGCAGGGGAATTTTGTAGGAATTATTTAGCGGGATAACAAAACCAGCTTGTAGCGCTTCCCATAAATCTCTTGCCGTCTCTGACTGAGATTTTTTATTAGCAATTGCCAAAACTTCTAAACTGAATATGTCTCCTATACAGGCAGCTAATTTTAAGACATTCTGCGTCGGGGACGATAGCTTTTGAATTTGGCTGACCATCAATTCGACGACATTATCGCTGATATCAATGTCTTGAAGCAGTTGGATATCCCACTGCCAACAAACTTGATTGAAATCAAAGGAGAGGAGTTGGTCTTGATAAAGGGATTTGAGCAGTTGAGTTAAGAAGAAGGGATTTCCCTGGGTTTTCTTAAAAACTAACTCAGCCAGAGTCAAAACTTGGGAAATTTTGCTGCGAATGGTTTCGCTCACTAATTGGTTGACATGAGATATATCTAAAGGTTGGAGGATAATATTATTTACTATCGCCCTGGTATGTTGAATTTGCTCTAAAGTATAAATTAAGGGATGAGTGGCACTGACTTCATTATCCCGATAAGCCCCAATTAATAGCAGATATTTACTATTTGGATCGGTCATTATTAGCTGGATAAGCTTAAGCGAAGCTGAATCGGCCCACTGCAAGTCATCCAAAAATATCACTAGGGGGTGTTCGGGTTTACTAAACACCTGTATAAATTTTTGAAACACTCGATTAAATCGGTTTTGAGATTCAGTGGGTCCCAAAGTCGGAACCGCAGGCTGTGGATCAATAATCTTTTCTACTTCGGGAATAACCTCAATAATAATTGACCCATTGCCACCAAGTGCTTGGAGAATTTTAGCTTTCCAACTTGCTATTTGAGCCGAATTTTCAGTGAGCAGTTGCCGCATCAATCCTTGAAATGCTTGAATTAAAGCAGCATAAGGAATATTCCGCTTAAATTGGTCAAATTTACCAGAAATAAAATACCCTCGTGCTCCGACTATAGGTTTATAAACTTCGTTAACTAAGGAAGATTTGCCGATACCTGAATAACCCGAAACTAGCATCATTTCCGTTGTCCCACCACTGACGCGAGCGAAGGCTTCTAGCAAACTAGCAACTTCTCTTTCCCGTCCATAGAGTTTTTGCGGAATCATAAATTGGCTGTAGGAATCTAGTTGACCTATAATAAAGGGGAAAATCTCTCCAGCAGAAAGCATTTGCTGGCAGGTTTCCAAGTCAATTTTTATTCCGAAAGCACTTTGATATCTATCTTCAGCAGTTTTAGATAATAATTTCATTACAATTTCAGAAACTGCATCCGGGATTTCGGGATTCAGCTTTTGAGGTGGTATAGGTGCTTTAGCTATATGGCAATGAACGAATTCCAGGGGGTCTTTTGCGGAAAAAGGTAGTTTACCTGTCAGCATTTCATAAAATGTAATACCGAGGGAGTAAAAGTCGGTGCGGTAGTCAACTGAGCGGTTCATTCTGCCGGTTTGTTCCGGCGACATATAAGCAAGAGTTCCTTCTAATAAGTTGGGATTTGTGATAGTTTGATTTTCTCGCTCTAAAAGAGAAGCAATGCTAAAGTCAATAATTTTTATTTCTTTTGTGTCTGGATCGATTAATATATTTTGGGGTTTAATGTCTTTATGGATAACATTACTCTGATGGATATCTCCAAGAGTTGTTGCTAACTGAATTCCGATTGTTATAAATGCGTTTATAGCCAATGGTTGATTGTTAAGAAAATCTTTCAAAGATTGACCGCTAAAATTTTCTACTATCAGCGCTAAACCGTTATTATAGTTTTCTAACGCTATGGGCTTAACTATTCCTTCACTGTCTAAATGTCTGAGGATTTTATGTTCGTGTCTTAAGCGGGAAATTTCTTCGATTGTCGGATGCTCGGCTTTGAAGGTTTTGATAATTGCTGAGGTTCGATCAATATCTTTGGTGCCGCGATAAATAATAGTATTTACACTTTCGTAAATGGCTTCACTGAGGTTGTAACCGAAAATAGTAATACTCATGTGCGTAATTTCACTAATAAAAAATTGAACAGCAGGCGGTATTTTAGTAAGGATACTGATATTTATGACAGAACCGAATTAAAAAACTATTTTCTATGCACTTTAAAAAAGTATAATCTAAGCTTTTTGAATAATATTTAAATTTTAACAAATCTCAATATGCTTGTTTGGTACTTAATATGCGATAATCTTTAAACTTTATTAAGTATTTAAGTAAACTCCTGAAAAAATTAACGACAAAATTGCTGAATCTACCGGGGGTGATAGTATAGTATAGCTTGGACACAGAAGAGACGATTATTTTATCGGTTAGAGTAATAAAGAAAAAAGTAGGTAGCTCACTATGTAGTCTAACCAATTATTTTCTTTATCAAAATAACGTAGTCTTGCATAGTCAGCACTACCTTATTTTAAGAGGAAGAAATGGCTGTACTTGCTTGAAAGTACCGATTTTTGTTATTTTGGTTAAAACTCAACTAAATTTTTATGAAATCAACTACTAGGGCGCTGAAAGAATGGAATGTAGCAGTTAATGCTTTGGAACAAGGTCAAACGATTGTGCTGTTGCGGAAGGGGGGAATTCGCGAGCAAGCAGGACAGTTCAATGTCACTGACAAACAGGTTTTGCTGTATCCAACTTTTGAACACCAACAGCCGGATTTATTAAAGCCGGAGTTTGCACATCAAGTCAAGACTGTCGAATCTGGCTGGCATCCTGAAGTTATTATAATTGGCAGTTGGGCGGAGATTACGGATGTTTTTTTGGTAGCTTGGGAACCAGCCATTACTGCGTTGTTTCCTTATCATGTTTGGAATGAAAAATTTGTCAGCGATCGCCTGAAATGGAAACAAACTCAGCCAATTTATATTTTATTGCTGCGGGCTTATCGCCTTGCAGAAAGCTGCGAAGTTCCCTACCTTCCTGAATACGGCGGTTGCCGTTCTTGGATCGATTTGGCTGATGCTATTTCGCTGGAGGGAAGCCAAGCTGTTTTGAGCGATCGCGAGTACATTGAACGATCAAATGAAATCCGCAATCTGATAGCAAGTCCTGCGAATGCTTCTGGTTCGCAGAGAGTGACAACGCTAACGGAAGGTAGCCAGGATTTTAGTCCTCATTAATAGTTTTTAAGGTACTTTTCGAGAGGCGCGCTTCTACCAAACCCAGCCCAAAATCCGCAGCTAAGGCCATTAAAGCCGCCGGAATTGCCCCAGCCAAAAGTAACTGATTGTTGACGGTAGCAACGCCACGAAAAATAAACACCCCCAAGCCACCCGCGCCAATTGCAGCGGCGATTGTAGCAAGTCCGATCGCAATTACTGCGGCAACTCGCACCCCCGCCAGAATCACGCCCAGCGCCAGGGGAATTTCCACTTGCCATAACAGTTGCATATCAGTCATCCCCATGCCTCTTCCTGCTTCCGTAATCGCTGGATCGACGCCGACAATACCAGTATAAGTATTGCGGATAATTGGCAGTAAAGAATACAGAGTGAGGGCGATAATTGCCGTGCGATCGCCTATTCCACCCACTACTGGCACCGGGATTAGTAAGCCAAACAAAGCTAAACTGGGAATTGTTTGCATAATATTAGCAAATCCCAAAATCGGCTTTTTCAGTTTTGGTTTTCTGGTGACTAAAATTCCTAGGGGCATCCCCACCATAATAGCGATAAAAATTGCAACAGTTACTAAATATAAGTGTTCACTGGCGCGCTGAATAATCTCAGCGCCATAGCGGTTGATAAAAATTATCATTGGGTAATTCGTTATTACTGATTGCTGTCAATCTTATAAATCATTTTCCATTTCAGGACTTGGTTCCCCAGGATAGAAGCGAGAATCCAGAATTTCCTCTAAGCTGTAAAGGCAATTTTGAGGAAATGTTTTGAGAGGTAAATCGGTTTCTCCTACTGCCAAATCTCTACCGTTTTGATAAGCTTCTTGGAAGTAAGCTTTCAGACTTGGGTTATCTTGTATCAGTCTCTGAGTGTCCCGTCGCTGCACTCGAATTGTAGACAGCCAGGTACGACTCCGCTGCTGGGGCTGATATTGCCACTTCAGCAAATGTCCCAGTAAAATGCTCAAACGATTTCTAAGTTCTTGACGTTCCTGTTTGCCCAAAGATTCAATCTCCTCAATTAAATTTGGCAAGTCAAGTTGGCTCCACTGACACTTGCGAAGTAACTTGGCTTGTTCTTGCGTCCAAGCAGAGAAGTCTGTTTCGTAAAGACTGTGCATCGTTTGATTATCAGCTTAGTTATTAAAAATATATTATCAGATTTTTGCTAAAATTATTCAAATCTAGCTACTTGCAAACATTCAAGAAATGCGCGAGCTTCTGGATGCTGAGATTTCATAAAATCATCGGGCGATGACAATTCAACCAACCGTCCATCTTGCATCAAACCTATTCTAGAAGCTAACAAAAAAGCTTCTTGAATGCTGTGAGTCACAAAAATCACAGTTTTGCCCAGTTGCTGCTGCAATTGACCGAATTCCCGCTGCAATTCCAGACGAGTAATCGGGTCTAAAGCACCAAACGGTTCATCCATTAACAATATCGGAGGGTCAGCAGCCAGCGATCTAGCGACGCCTACTCGCTGCCGCTGTCCCCCGGATAACTGATGGGGATAGCGTTTGGCGAAGTGCTGGGGGTCGAGGTTGACTAATTCTAACAGTCGCCGGACGCGAGATTGAATACGCTCGCCCTCCCAACCTTCCAATTTCGGCACTAAACCGACGTTTTGCTCGACGGTAAAATGAGGAAACAAGCCAATTTCTTGAATCACATAGCCAATTTTTCGGCGTAGTTGAATTGGGTTCCACTGAGTTGTCGGTTTTCCCATGACAAGAACTTCGCCGCTGCTTGGCGTTAGTAAATTGTTAATCAATTTCATGGTAGTAGTTTTGCCACTCCCGCTGCGTCCCAGCAATACTAAAACTTCTCCTTGCAGCACTTTGAAATTGAGTTTGTCTACTAAATACCTGCGGTTGAGGCGATATGTAACGTCAAGGCATTCGACAGCAACTTCATTATTGAGAGGCATGATTAGTTCCGGTGATTTGGGTGTTCAGGAATCTTAGGACTTACATACAAGGGGCTAGAAACCAGTTTTTTTTCTTAGATAATTTGCGGCTTCACCTAAGATTTCTCAGAGAAACCGGGTTGATGAGCGTAAGTCTTAAAATTCAAATCAGCGAACATCGGGGGACAATTGCCAATGCTAAAATCTAAAATCTAAAATCTAAAATAGACTTGATTTTGCCATTCTAGCAGTAAAGCTCGACATTGGAGGCAAGTTAATTCTTTGAGCAAGTCGCGAATTCCGTCTGGGGTGAGAGGATATTCAGCACCGATCAGTTCGACGTTTACTGTTGCTGTAGGGTGCAATTCTGCAACAAAACCGTAGAGTTTTTGATTGGAGAAGGAACTGTTTATTGCCCAGCCAATGGTGTTGATCGGTTCGATGCGGGCGATCGCACTTTCTGTCACGCCTAGTTCTTTCTTGAGTATAGCTGGAACTTCCGCTGCTGGTATGGCTTCCGCTTCTACGCGACCGCCGGGAAAATCCAGGGTTGCTTCTGCCACGCCGGGGCGATACATCGGTGGGGGAAATAGCAATTTGTCAGCTTGAATGGTCAAGATTACCACTGAATCTGCTCTTTCTACTCGCCAATATTCTACTGTTTTTCCTTCGGTTGTTTCGAGATGTTCGGCGATTAGTTTTACCCAATGAGAGTTGATTTCTACAAAGCGATCTAGAGTTTTCCACTGGGATTTGGCAGTTTGGTTCATGTCAGAATTTTTGAAATAAATCAGATGTTTTTTGCTATGGTAGGCGATTTTTGCCGAGCTGAACAATACTGATCGAGCTTTTCAGCTTTGAGCCAGTTTTTTCCTCTCGATTGTAAATTTTTGCTACAACCTTACACATTCGCCTAGATAATTCCGTAACATAGACTACATAATCAAAGTTTATCTGCGCCTTCGCTCTGCGTTGTTTCAACCGGGCCCTGGTGCAGACTCTTAGCTAGACAGGAGTAATTATGCAACTGCAAACAGATATTCGTACTTGGCAATCCCAACCAACGCCCGGAAGCTTCGCCAGTGTCCGCGACTGGGAAAAATTTGGCTGCGCCGTACCTGCACCAAAATTGGCTCCTTCTATGTGGGTTAAATTGTTTAATCCGCCAACCGCATTCAGCTTTGACGAAGCGTGGCTGTTGTGTGAATGTTCGGAAGAACAGTGGCTAGCTTGGATTCCTGATTATGGCGAAATTTTACTGAGTACACATGAATTTTGCGCTACTAAATCGTGAATTACGCAGACAAACTTTGATAAGCCAGGTGTTAAAATCCATATCCATCGGGTTGCACGGGATTTTTTGGAAAAAATCTGGTTTCTGCGTAATTATGTCGTTTGCAGTGATGAATGCAAGTCCTTAAACTTTGATAAGGACTTGCATTCATCACTACAAACCTCTTATATGGCGTCGCTTCAGCCGATCTCATATAAGTCCTAATAGATATTAATTGAAATTTTGCCAACAAAAAGAGCAATAGGTTTTCTATTGCTCTTTTTGTTCAAAAACACTCTCTAGTTTTTATCTTTAAGATAGCGGAAGTTATATCAACTGGCCTCGATTGACCCCAATATCGCTGCGGTGACGGGTTTACTGTATCGATGCTTGCATGGGAGATATTGGTGAACCCGCCCTTACAGCAATTACGGCCAATTTAGCCCCTGTGATATTGCTGGCTTATTTGCAAACTGCACGGTTATTTGCGTTTCTGACAATCGTGCCTACTCTACCATTAATCTGAATCGGGTTTTTAGTGCTGGCTCGAATCAAAAGTGGTTGTTTGGCGAGACATTCTCTGATTGATGCTGCCCAGGCGGTGAGAGCTCCGGTGTATTCTGTACGACCCGCTGGGGCGCGAAACTGATCGGTAATTAGGAAATCCGAGGTGATGCTAGTGTCAGTAGCAACATTGGTAATAATTGGAAAGTCAAAGGCTTTGGGCAAGGTTCTGTCTTGGATTCTGCCCGGTACCAACTGGTATTTCTTCGAGCCACCCTTGTAGTCAATACCTGCTTGAGGGCTGGTGGGAGGGCTTGTTTGAGCCAAGGCGGAAACAGGCAAGCTTGCTACCAAAACGGTGCAGCAACTCCAAAATAATTTCGATTTCATCTGATTCATCTCCTCAACTTTATGACGATTAGCACTAATTTAGGTATGCTCAAAAGACACTAGCTTTTATTGAGAAAGCGCCTGATGATATTGAGCTTTTGAGTTCGAGTTCAACTTACCTAATTTATTACCAAACATCTTCAAAAATGTTAAAACTGGTTTGCCTGACAAACTGTAGAAAAGTTTCAGTTGAGTTAGATATTTACACATCTGAAGTTGTTACAGCATTGGGGAGTCGGTTTTACCAGAATGATTCATTTTTGAGCGATGTCACTGGAACTTTATCAAATTTTGTCTCAGATATCAAGTTTTGCCGATCGCGTATCCTGTTTTAACACTGGTTTGCGGCTCGATCGATGTTTGAGTGTGGCGCCCTATACCAGGGCGAGAAAGATGCTACAGTGCATCGATGGGCGTTTGAGTATTTTCAGGCGACAATAGACAGAGAAGGGGCTTGAAAATAGGTGATTTTAGTGGAAGATAGTAAATTTATCGACGTATCGGACATCATGGGTGTTCCCGTGGCTCCGGCGGGTTACAAATCCGGCTTTGTGGGTATTGTCGGACGCCCGAATGTCGGAAAATCAACGCTGATGAATCAGTTGGTGGGGCAGAAAATTGCGATTACTTCGCCGGTGTCTCAGACGACACGTAACAGGCTGCGGGGCATCCTAACGACACCGGAAGCACAAATTATTTTTGTAGATACTCCCGGAATTCACAAGCCGCATCACCAATTGGGCAAGGTTTTGGTGCAGAATGCCCGCACAGCGATTCAGTCGGTGGATGTGGTGCTGTTTGTGGTGGATGGTTCGGTGGAATCGGGAGGGGGCGATCGATATATTATCGAAATTCTCAGCAATTGCAAAGTTCCGGTGATTTTGGGGATGAATAAGTTGGACGAACAACCGGAGGATTCCGTGTTGATCGATCGAACTTACGAGCAAATTGTCAATCCTGAGTGGCCTGTAGTGAAATTTTCGGCTCTCACGGGCGAGGGTGTCGAGCCGCTGCAAAAATTGTTAATCGAACATTTGGAGGTTGGGCCTTATTATTATCCGCCAGATTTGGTGACTGACCAGCCGGAACGCTTTATTATGGGCGAATTGATTCGGGAACAGATTTTGCTGCTGACGCGGGAAGAAGTGCCGCATTCGGTAGCAATCGCGATCGACATCGTTCAAGAAGAAGCAAAAATTACCCGCATTCTGGCGACAATTCACGTCGAACGGGATTCCCAAAAAGGTATTTTAATCGGTAAAAGCGGCAGTATGCTCAAGTCGATCGGCAGTGCGGCGCGAGAACAGATTCAAAAGTTAATTGAAGGCAAAGTATATTTGGAGTTATTTGTCAAGGTGCAGCCGAAGTGGCGGCAGTCGCGCACTCGTTTGGCGGAATTGGGCTATCGGGTAGAAGAATAAAACTTTGTCAGTTGGCAGTTTCCCTCTCTTAATCCTCATGTGCTCAGAAGCAGAGTTGAGAACTTCATCGAAACCACCAAGGAGGAGTGTATGTCGTTAACAGGTATAGCCAAGGAAACATTACAGATTCTAGAAAAAGGCGAGTTCATTTCAAAGCACGGCCATGTTATTAATTTTGCTACCGAGCAGAAGCTGGCAGAGAAAAATACTAAGTTGTATCGACCCGAAGAAGTTGAAAATTTATTGCAAAATACGCAATGTGATGCGAAACAGAGTCTTTTGGTGGAAGTTACCGATGAGACCACTCAAGTAGCCGCCTACCGTTTGGTAAAAGGTGAAGGTTGCCGCGATCTCGTGATCCTAAACTATGCCTCCGCTCGAAATCCTGGCGGCGGATTTATTAATGGTGCAAAAGCACAAGAAGAAGATTTGGCTCGCTGTTCCGGGTTATATCCCTGTCAATTGACACAGCCCGAGTATTATGAAGCAAACCGATCGCAAGATTCTCTTCTTTACACCGATTACCTGATTTATTCTCCAAAAGTTCCTTGGTTTAGAATCCGCAGTCGTGAATTGCTCGATGATTATTTTTTAGCATCTGTTATTACTGCGCCCGCACCAAATGCAGGTCAAGTATTGCGTCGCGATCCCAATGCGCTTCCCGATATTGAAAAAGCATTGCGGCGACGTGCTGGATATGTACTTGCGGTGGCACAAGATAATGGACATCGATCGTTGTTACTCGGTGCATGGGGGTGTGGCGTGTTTTGCAACGATGCCAGTATGGTAGCAGATGCTTTTGGTCAGTGGCTTGAGAGTCCGCGATTTCATGGATGTTTCGATCGTGTAGTTTTTGGTATATACGATTCGGCTAAGAGTAAGGATACATTGAAGGCATTTAAAAATAGATTTAAGTAAAAGTATTGCATTCTCAGCCTCGCTGTCGTCAATGCCTCTAACAATCCCAACGCACGCCGACTTTCAGGAGGTCATCGGCTGGAGTTTGAGGTAGTTTTTAGCAGGCGATTGGGAGCGTTATCTCGCAAACACTGCCTGACCTTGGAGATGATTCGGAAGCTCGATCGAGAGCTTTACCTACAGAAAATTGGTAGAATAAATAGATACGCTTCGCTCGCGTACCCATGCAACAAGCTAGTATATCCAATCTTTTCACCAAACATCAAACTAGGATATTCTCAAAAATTCCAACTATGAACTACCGAAACCACATCACGATCGAAGCAAATAAACGCGGTGGTAAGCCTTGTGTACGCGGCTTGCGAATTACGGTTTAGGAAGTGCTTGAGTACCGGGCTTCCGAGATGACCTAAGCAGAAATTATCAAAGATTTTCCCGATTGTCACGCGAGAAGATTTAAAAGCCTGCATTGCTGATGCTGCTGACCGCGAGCGTCGGTTTACGATCGATCCCTTATCCGCATGAAATTACTTTTT
This sequence comes from Microcoleus sp. Pol12B3, assembly GCF_036701355.1. NCBI lineage: Bacteria > Bacillati > Cyanobacteriota > Cyanophyceae > Oscillatoriales > Microcoleaceae > Microcoleus > Microcoleus sp. Pol12B3. The sequence continues at coordinate 9,927 of NZ_JAUBQS010000047.1, read as the reverse complement.
GATAAAAACTTGTCGCCCGAGTTGCCACATCGTTTGAGCGATATTTTCCCAATTTCGCTTCACGTCGTTTGATGTGGGAATGAAAGCAACGATCGACCTAATAGTTTGGGATTATGCAAAAGATCTGACTGCGCACTTCTTAGTGGAAACGCAGTCAGCCTGGGAACCCTAGCAATAGGGATATTTTGACAGAAATGTCTTAATAATCCCCGTACCGACCGGGCGGGGAGTGTCAAAGGATTTCTACATACCCTTCTGTTCCATGTACGCGAATTCGTTGCCCATCTTCGATCAGTTTGGTCGCATTTTCTACTCCGACAACTGCCGGTAAGCCATATTCACGTGCGATAACTGCTCCATGGGTCATCAGTCCACCAACTTCGGTGACTAGACCTTTTATGGATACAAATAATGGTGTCCAGCTAGGGTCAGTAAACGAGGTGACTAATATATCTCCATCTTCTAAATCGGCGTCTTCCATGTTTAGGATGACACGTGCTCGTCCCTCTATAACTCCGGAAGAAACAGCCAGGCCTACAATAGCTTCAGCCGGGAGATTTTCTCGTTTGTACGCACCGGCAATCATTTCACCATCAGACGTGAGAACACGTGGGGGAGTTAGTTTTTCAAATGATCTGTACTCGTCTTTTCGTTTGCTGACTATCTGGTAATCCAGTTTATTTGTGCGTACAACTTCGTGCAGTTCTTCAAAAGTGAGGTAGTAAATATCCTCTCTTTCATGAATAACGTTGGCTTGTACGAGTTGTTCGGCTTCTTTCAGCAACGCCTGCTTATAAACGAAGTAGCGATTAACGATGCCGTATTTTGGATATTCACGATAGCCTGCGAAATTCCGGACTAGGCCGATCATCCGCTTTGTTTCTTTGGCTTTTTGTTCACCATCCGGTAATTGCTTCAATCGTTCTAACAACTCTTGTTCTTTGTTCAAAGCCGCCTGTCGCCCCTGCTCAAATTTCCGCTTGCCGGCACCAGGCTCAAAGTTTTTGATGTTACTAAGGATTATGGGAACAAGAGTCGTTGGTTTTTCGCTCCAACGAGTTCTAGTAATATCGATTTCTCCGCCACATCGCATTCCGTATTTGTTGAGAAAAGCATAGATGGCGTCCTGGGCTTCCTGTCCACCATCAAGCTTAACCAGCTCATCCAAAAAGCTATCTTCTTTTACATATTGCAAGTAATTGATTACTTCTGGATACGGGCGAATCACATCTGCAACATCCAACAACTCCAGACCCATTTCCGAAGTAATATTGTTGGATACGGATTGAGAAAGCGTGTCTGCTACGTTCTTTTCACCTAACCACTCCATCATTTTCTCATTGATCCAGGAGGAAGCATTCATACCAGTCATAAGCACACCAAAACTCGGTGAATCAGAGTTGGTCTTCTTTAATTGCTGGATATCTTCTAGGATTAAATCAAACAGATCCGATCCTGATTTCGTTTGGATGGTTTGTTTTAACGCTTCGATCGAGGTTTGACTCTGTTGAATCAAATCAGCAACAATCGCCGGATCGTAGTCGTTTAGGGTTTGAAAATCCGCAGGCGATCGACCTTTACTGCTTTTGCCGGGACTCCGATCGTCGGGTAACGATTTTATAAAATCTCCCCGCTCTATGATGGTTGTAAGTGCGTCTTTCATGAGCGGATCGGATTTTCCCAATGTGACGTTTAATATAGTTTCTCTGCCGACAGGTGAAGCCAGCGTCGCTGTAACATCAACAAATAACCTTCCACCAGCAGTGTGCATGGGTGCATGGGTCGTTAACAGAAAAAAAGACAATCCCAATGGTTTCATGGCATCGGTCATCATTTGGTTGTGACCGACAGATACATAGACGTGGTTTTCCCGATCGTTCGCTTCAGGGATGGGGTATAAAGTAGTGATTGGCCGACTCTGGACAATATAAAATGTATCATCAACCAAACACCATTCGATGTCCTGGGGACAGCCGAAATGTTCTTCGATCTTTCGACCCGTGCGCTCAAGCTGTAAAATCTGCTCATCCGTCAGCGCTTGCCTGTTCTGTCTCTCAAGCTCAATTTCCTGTTTTTTCGTACCGCCATCTTTTAAGGCATAAACAGCCAGTTTCTTGGTAGATATCTTCTTATCGATAACCTTGCCGTTACACACTTTATAGTTATCGGCATTCACCAGGCCGGAGACCAAGGCCTCGCCAAGTCCGAAGCTGGCATCAATGGATAACACTTTTCTATTAGAAGTGACGGGATCGGCAGTAAACAAAATTCCTGCCACCTGCGGGAAGACCATCTTCTGAACAACCACAGACAGGTGGACTTTACGGTGGTCGAAGCCGTTTTGAAGGCGATAAATTACTCCTCTCTCGGTAAATAGCGATGCCCAGCACTTGCTGATATGCTGATAGATTGCCTCCTTTCCGATAATGTTCAAATACGTATCCTGCTGGCCTGCAAAAGAGGCCGTCGGTAAATCCTCTGCCGTTGCGCTGGATCGTACTGCATAGGCATTTTTTTCATCAAGCCTGGAGAGGAGGCGGGCGATCTCTTGATTAATGTCTTGAGGAATGGCTATCCCTTCGATGACCCTACGAATCTCACCGCTAAGTTCACCAATTTTATCCCGGTCTTCCACTTTTAGAAGGGATAAGCGATCGAGTAATTCGTTAATCGACGACGTTTCCCCAATGATTCTTTTAAAGGCTTCAGTAGAAATACAGTAGCCATCCGGTACGCGGATTCCTTCAATCTTGGAAAGTTCCCCCAGGTTTGCGCCTTTACCCCCAACAACCATGATTTTTGTTTTGTCAATGTCCTGAAAACCAAGCACATAGGAACTCATATATTTACCTCCTGTGGGAATTCATTCTTTGATAATTTTGATGATATCCTTCGGGCTAAAACGATTCGGGAATTTTTGCTACAGCATGGCGAACCGTTACTCACAAGTGCATCTTATCCCAAAATAGTCCCTCATTTAGTGTTGATGGCGTTTCTGCATCGGGTGATTAATGGTGGGGGAACGTTGGAGAGGGAATATGCGATCGGACGCGACAGAATGGATTTATGTTTGCGTTATGGTGAGGTAACATTGGGAATTGAACTGAAGGTTTGGCGAACTCGGAAAGTCGATCCTTTGAGTAAAGGGTTGGAACAGTTAGATGGATATTTGGCTCGATTGGGACAAGATGAAGGGTGGTTGGTGATATTCGATCGGCGCGAGAATGCGCTCGAATTAGAAGAACGACTGAATACTGAAATTCATCTGACACCAATGGGGCGAACCGTTACAGTTATTCGTGCGTGAAGAAGTTCTGATAAATGCTTTGGTTCTGGCGATCGCCCTAGTGTGCGATCGACTCTCATCTAAAATATAATAAAGAAGGGGTTGACATACACTATCGAGCTGCGGTATTACTCGATTATATCCAGTATTGTACGGCAACTGCAATACAATTATTCGATCGCGCACCCATGTAACAAGCGAGTATATCTAATCTTTTCGCCAAACCTCAAACTAGGATATTCTCAAAAATTCCAACTATGAACTACCGAAACCACATCACGATCGAAGCAAATAAACGCGGTGGTAAGCCTTGTGTACGCGGCTTGCGAATTACGGTTTATGAAGTGCTTGAGTACCTGGCTTCCGAGATGACCGAAGCAGAAATTCTCGACGATTTTCCCGATTTGACGCGAGAAGATTTAAAAGCCTGCATTGCTTATGCTGCTGACCGCGAGCGTCGGTTTATGACCGCGACCTTATCGGCATGAAATTACTTTTTGATGAAAATTTGTCGCCCCTGTTGCCGAATCGTTTGAGCGATATTTTCCCAAATTCGCTTCACGTCCTTTGATGTGGGAATGAAAGCAACGATCGACCCAATAGTTTGGGATTATGCAAAAGACAATAATTTGATGATTGTCTCGAAAGACGCGGATATGCACGACCTAAGCTTAGTATTTGGGAATCCACCGAAAGTTATTTGGCTTTGCCTTGGAAACGGTTCGACATTACAAGTTGAAAATTTGCTGCGTCGGAATTTTAACGCGATCGAATTATTTTATGAAGACGATAATTTATCGCTGCTTTCTTTATCATAATTGTACCGCAACTGCGATATAATTATAAGTTAGCTGACAAAGCTTTTGAGGTTTGAGGTGACGTGCTGAAACAAAAAAGGAGTTCAAGTATTTTGGATAATTGTTATGGGCAGCATGGATGGAAGGAATTTCTAAGAAATAGAAAAGATATTATTACTGAATTTGATAAAGTTCTAGAGCAAACTACGAACCGACCTATTCATGTGGCACATGGTCAAGCTGTAGAAGCATATATTCGTAAATGGTTAGCTGAATTTCTACCGAAAAAGTATGCGGTTACATCTGGTTATATAATCCCCGATTTGTATGATAATAGTGGCAAAATATATCACTATGACATCATTATCTACAATCGCTTAGAAGCTCCTGTTTTATGGACAGAAGGCAACCAAGATAATAGCGAACAAGGGAAGTATAGAGCAATTCCAGCGAAGCACGTAGTCGCGGTTTATGAAGTCAAATCTCGTTTAACAAAAGACAATGTTGCCGAGGCATTAAGTAAACTCGATCAAACGAAAGATTTTAGTAATCAGTTAAATAAAAATTATACCTGTGGTGCAATATTTATAGATCTCAAAGAAAGTGATAAAAATAAAGAATCAATTTTGAAAGAACTTCGCAAAGGCGCTAACGTGTTTGGATTCTCAGGAGGGATGGTTCTCAGATATGAAGGAGATGACACACCAACTGGGATAATTTCTCTTTTGAATACAGAGTCCAATTCAGAAGCAGAAAGTATTCATTGCAAACCTTTAGCTAAGAGGATCGACGATTTAAAGATTTACATAACAGAAGAAGGGAATCTTGAATGTGCTGAACCTGGCAGTGGGGCAATTATTGTCGGTACTGCAGAAAACACATGGTCAGTATCAAAGTTATATGGAGTTACTTATAAAGAGGGATCTATCTCTGTCTATTTAAGCTGGTCTAGAAGTAATTTTTCTGAATTTTGTATTAACTTACTGAGTGCCATCGAAGGGTTGCCGTACAACGATAAAAATAGACCATCATTTGGGAGAGTATTTGATAAAATTGAGCTAAAAATGAAACCTTGATGTAGCGGTGGTTTTGATCTATCTTATGTCTCCTGACATCTTTTGCTTGAATTTGTATAAGAGTAAGAAATTGGGAGAGTTGTCAGCGGGCGATCCTTGAAAGCCCCTGTCTTTGAAGGCTTATGGTGATCGCAACAAGTTAACAATTCAAATGCAGGCGACGGAAGAAAATCTTGGTGCTGAGTTGGAGATTGTCTGCCACCGCTGATTTGAGCCGTTATCTCGTAAACAGTGCCTGACCTGGGAGATGATTCGGAAGCTCGATCGAGAGCTTGACATACAGAAAATTGGTAGAATAAATAGATACGCTTCGATCGCGCACCATGCAACAAGCTAGTAGATCCAATCTTTTCGCCAAACCTCAAACGAGGAGATTCTCAAATGCCATTGGCTGAACTAATGTCACAGATCCAGGAACTTTCAAAAATTGACAAGCTTCGGCTGATGCAGTTTCTGGTAACAGAACTGGTCAAAGAAGAAGATGCAACAAACTTTTTTGTTGCCGATCGAGAGTATCCAGTCTGGTCGCCTTACAATTGCTCTGAGGCTGCGAATGTTTTAATGAATCTTCTGACGACAAAACAACAAGAACAGAATGATTGACGCTCAGAGATTTCCCTACAAAATCATTGACACCAGTCTTGGCATGGTCGATCGAATGCCGTATCTGCCATTGACACTCAGCCTGAACGGTCAATCCTTGAACGCTGAGGGCTTACTAGATACAGGCGCAAGCGTTAATGTTTTGCCCTACGAGTTAGGGCTACAACTGGGCTTAGTCTGGGAAAATGAGACACTCTCAATCGTATTGGCTGGGAATTTGGCTCGATTTGAAGCCCGCGCAGTCGTTGTTAATGCTCGAGTTAGTTCATTCCCAACGCTTAACCTGGCATTTGCCTGGACACAAGCAACCAATGTACCTTTGATTTTGGGGCAAGCTAATTTCTTCTTCGAGTTTGATGTCTGTTTCTTCCGGGCACGTTCAGAATTTGAAATCCGTCCTAAGCAGAGTGAATAGAAATGAAGACACTCCCACTATACCGTTATCTCGCAAACGCTGCCTGACTTTGGAGATGATTCGGAAGCTCGATCGAGAATTAAGGATTCCGGTGGATAAATGTCGCCCTACATTACCAACACTAATTGCTGCTTTATTCTACGATTTATCAACAGATAAAGAAATCAAAATCCCTTCAATCGGTGAAAAACGGGAACGGGAATTGCTATCTCCCACAGCTAGGACTTGATATGATATATACGAGCAAGCCAACTGGTTGAGCCAACAATCCCCGTACCTCGATCGTCGGGGAGTGTCAACAACAACTATCAAGGCAATTCAACCGAACTCGGTTTAGCAATGTGAGGCAAGCCCCAGCCCAATTTTTCCCGCAAAATGTGGAAAAACTCAAAAGATTGCACCCGAATAAACCGGGCTGGGTATTGAGCTCGCTCGACTTGCACCCAATCTTCGGGCAGAACATAACATCCGCCGTTACCGTCTACCACCATTACCAGGCGGTTTGGACTCGCCGGCAAAATCTTGACCGGCTCGGTGTTGGAAAACACCAAAGCCCGCGAAGCCATTGAATGCGGGCAAATAGGCAGCAACTGCAACACCGGCACTCCGGGAATGATGACAGGCCCACCGGCAGAAAGGGCGTAAGCTGTCGATCCTGTCGGAGTCGCGATGATGACTCCATCTGCGGCAATGTCAACAGAGGCGTGCTGGCCGATCGCCACTTCAAAATGACACATACAAGTCAGCGGTTCCCGGTGCAGCACCATTTCATTGAGACAAAGGGCTTCCCAGAGGCAGTCGTTTTCTCGATACAGCCGCACCGCCAGCATCGATCTTTCTTCTATTTCGTATTCTCCGGCGATTACCTTTTCCAAAGCTTGCGGCAGCAAGTTCAGGTAAGTTTCTGTTAAAAAGCCCATGTGACCGGTATTGACAGTCAGCAGCGGCACTCCAATCGGAGCGACTTGGCGAAATGCCGACAGCACCGTACCGTCGCCGCCCAAAACCACTGCAAACTCCATGTCGCTGTCAAAACCGGGGGGGACGAGTTGTTCGATCGGATTGTGGCACATCGGGCGATCGGGGCTAGAATAGCCCAGAATTCCTCCGGAACCAGAAACCGAGCAAACCTCCCAGCCGCGGGCAGTCAGCTTGTCTTGCAACTCTGCGGCGATGCGACAAGCCACAGGTTTAACGTCGTTGTATATAATCCCAGCTTTCGGCACTTTAAAATGTAAAGGGCATTTTTTGTTTACTCCGTTTTTTAGTTTTAAGCTGCTCGTACTCTATTTCCTTGAGCTTCTTCATAATCAGATTAAAGTATTCTTCGAGATAAGACTCCAAAGTAGTAGTTTCTTTGGGGTCGAGTCCGAAGACACTGTAAACTTCATCCATCGGAGCTTTCAAGGGTTTTCCGGCTGCCAAAACTTCTGAAAAAGCCAATCTGTCAGCTACGTTCCAACTCCACTGAAAGAACTTAGCAAATTGACGAGTAGCCTTCAACAAGGCGTCTGGGGTGCGCGTAATTTTGGCTTGCTTCCCTGACAGCCGTTCGCACAACCGCACGATTTCTTCAGCATCCCAAGCGCGATTTCCCACCACCGGAAAGCTTTTTTTCTCGGTTTCGGGAACGGAAAGAGCCCGGACGGCAAATTTAGCAACGTCCTGAGTGTTCATGTAGGCAAGAGCGGATGGCTTGTTGGGCAGCCAGACTGCCTGATTGTCCAAAATCGGCATTGCATACAGGCTCAGCAGTCCTTGCAAAAAGCCGCAAGGTCTCAAGATTGTATAGTCTAGACCGGATTCTGCTAAGAACAATTCGGTACAGCGCTTGATTTCCAACAAGGGGACTTGGGGATATTTCTCCGCGTCGAGAAAGGAAAAGAATATGTAACGCTTGATGCCTGCTGCTGCTGCTGCTTGGATCAGCGATACTTTTCCGTCCCAGTCTACTCTTTTGATGCTGACAGAATCTGCTGCACTGGCTGTTGCTGCATCGATAATAGCACTGACGCCTTCTAGGGCCGGAGGCAGACTGTCTGGCTGGCAAAGGTTCCCCGGTACGAGTTCAGCGCCCCATTCTTTCAAAAATGCAGCTTTTCTGTAACTTCTGACTAAACAGCGCACCTGGTAGCCCTCGTCTAGGGCGCGGCGGGCTATCTGGCGGCCGAGAGTGCCGGTGGCACCTAAAATCAATAAAGTCATCTAGGGATTAATTATGAATCTTAAACTTTCAATAAGATGGTATCAGGTTTTTGTTAAGTTTTTTATAAAAACTTAACAAAAACCTGAATTTTTCTCATTTTAGGCTTGAGATATTCGGCAGAAGGCTGGCTTTCGGCAGCAAGTAGACTCTAGCAGGCAGAAGGTAAAAGGCTTCTGAAGGATTGGTTGAAAAAAACTTATTCTTCGCCGCCTTGCAATTTGAGCAGGAGGAAGCCTCCACCTATACCCACGAAAATTAGGGAAAAGGACAAAAAGGCTGCATTGAAAATTTCAGGATTCATGGTTTTATAAGTCCAATTGGGCGATCGCATTAAATAAAGATAATATAATTTGGGGCAACCAGGTACATGAATGCTAAAATTTCAGTGCCGAAATTGCTGTATTTTGTTGGAGAAAACTGCCTTGAGTCTCGATCGGGAATCACAACTAGCTGTAACTCTCGGAGATCCGGCGGGAATTGGCCCGGAGGTGATTCTCAAGGCATTGGCAGATCCCGCTGCTGGTTGGAGGGTAACGGTTATAGGTTCTAGGAGAGTTTTGCAGGAAACTTACGATAAGTTGCGATCGAGCAATCCCGCAGCACAAGTGGCAAATCCCGAAACATTAAACATTATTGATATTGAACCAGACAGCAAGTGGGGCAAAATTGTCCCCGGTGTCGGTAGTGCAGCTAGCGGGGCCGCTAGCTTTGCTTACATGGAAAGCGCTATCGCCCGTACCATCGCCGGCGAATTCTCCGCCATCGTGACAGGCCCGATTTCCAAAACTTGCTGGCAGGCGGCCGGTTACAATTATCCCGGACAAACAGAACTCCTCGCAGAAAGAGCAAAATCGCAGCGATTCGGAATGCTGTTTGCCGCCACATCTCCACACAGTGGCTGGACGCTCGTAACTTTACTCGCTACCACACATATTTCCCTGCGTCAAGTCCCCGATGCGGTGAGTCCCGAATTACTGAGCGAAAAACTAGAATTACTGATAGACTGTTTGCGGGAAGATTTTGGGCTGGAAAGACCGAAAATTGCGATTTCTGGCTTAAATCCTCACAGCGGCGAAAATGGCAAACTGGGAAATGAAGAGCAAGACTGGATGATACCTTGGTTGGAAACGCAGCGCGATCGCTTTCCTCAAGTTCAGTTAGACGGGCCAGTCCCCCCCGATACCCTGTGGGTAAAACCGGCTAAAGTTTGGTACGGTTTAGCCAAGGAAGCTCACGACGGTTACTTGGCAATGTACCACGACCAGGGGTTGATTCCAGTAAAATTGATGGCTTTCGATAAAGCAGTCAACACTACAATTGGCTTGCCTTTTGTCCGCACCTCTCCGGATCACGGCACAGCTTTTGATATTGTAGGTCAAGGGATTGCGGATGCCTCCAGCATGAAGGCAGCATTGCAGTTGGCGGCTCAGTTGGCTAGTCGCAGAACAGCAGTTAAAATAAGGCGATAGGTGCGATTCGTTTAGCCGAAACCTGAAAAGGGGGGATGGCTAGCAGCGATAGGGTAAGCCCATAAGGGTTGGAGT
>NZ_JAUBQS010000144.1:0-3317 GCF_036701355.1 Microcoleus sp. Pol12B3 | reverse complement strand
GACCATTTTTTCAGAAGGGGATAAGGGCTAGAACCTTGATTATATCTACTCTTTGACGGGGTTGTCACCCCGTCAGCCGCAGTGGTCAAGATCCTGTATTCTTATATTTGACGCTTCAATATTTCTCATCTCTTAAAAAGACTGGATTTTACGATCGCAACTGCTGAATGTGGGTTATTGAGATCAAAATAGTATTTTAGGGTATCAGGATACTGCTCTACATCTTCAAATAGGCGGAAAAATCCCTTGTTGGCACTATGCGAAAAAGCCCAGCTTAATACTAATATTTCCTGTAAATTTAACCCAGAAAAGCTCTTAATCGCGTTGGCTATATCAACTTGATTGCAATTTCCACTTTTAGTCCATAAATTTTCGTAAATGATCAGAGTTCTTGGAAGGAGGTGACGAGCTTCACGATCATAGTCTAATTGAGAAGCTCCGAATCTTATGAGAAAACCTTGTAGATTATCGCTGTCCTCTTGAAATGGGTCGGCAAGCCCCAAATACATATCAATAGCTTTCAGTAAATCATCTACAGTCATATCTTTATTGCGATAATCGTTAGAGCTTTCGATTAATCGCATGGACAAATAAGCTAGAACACCATCAAAAACTGGTATATCTTTGATAGTGTGTAATCATTTACCTGACTTAAATATTTCATAGGATAATTCTCCAATAAGCCTAAGAGCATCATTAAGCTTAAATTGCTTTAAATATTGTCCAATGTCATGGGGAGAGTATTCTTTCCCTGCTCTAGAACCGTAAGTGATTATATTTTTTCCAGCGCAATCACCTTCAAATCTACTCATATTCTCTCCCGATCTAAAACTTAAGCTAGTTTTGTACTACAGTGTAGTACAGTATAATACATTTGTATGTATCACCATCACGTTTGGTAACGCTCTCTAATTATGTCTGATGAAAGAGGTTGAGTCAGTGATTATCAACTCCAATAGTTAGTAAGAAATGAAATTTTAATAACATCAGCAATGTATAATAAATAAATGAGTGAATAGGAATAGGTTTATGTTTCGGTAGAAATGTCAAATATTATACCTACTTGGTTCTTCTTATGTCGCCCAATATTTTTTGATTTAAATAATTTCTTACTAACTTAATTTATGTGTTACTCAGAGGAAATTACTGATTTAATGCGAAAACATCATCAGTCTTTATCTGAAAAAGATCAAAGAAAATATGCAGCGATAGAAGCCGTAAAACTTGGTCGTGGTGGAATTATTTATATAGCCCGAGTTTTGGGAGTAGACAGGAATACAATAGCCAAGGGAATTAAAGAGTTAAAAAGTGAATCAGACACGACTTGTAATCAACAGAGAATTCGCCGACGTGGAGGAGGAAGAAAAACTAGGGAGTCTGAGATATCTGATTTAAATGAGCGTTTTTTAGAAATCTTAAAAAATTACACAGCCGGAGATCCCATGTCGGAAAAAATTAAATGGACAAATCTTACCCAGCAACAAATAGTTGAACGTCTGAAAGCTCAGGGAACAAGAGTCAGTACAACAGTTGTTCAAAAACTGTTAAAAAAACATGGATATGTGAAACGTCAAGCTCAAAAAAAACAAACAACCGGAGTAACAAAGAATCGTAATGAACAATTTGAAAATTTTGCCAGAATTAGTGCAGAGTATGAGTTACAGGGAAATCCAATTGTTAGTATGGACACGAAAAATAAGGAATTTATTGGAAATCTATATCGAGCAGGAAGTCTATATACTACGGAAGCTATTACGACATTTGACCATGATTTTTGGAGTTTGGCTGACGGAAAAGTAGTACCTCATGGAATTTATGATCTGCAACATAACCGAGGATATTTAAACCTGGGAATCAGTAAAGACACGAGTGAATTTGCTTGTGAATCGCTAAAATTATGGTGGGTCAATTACGGAAAATTTATCTACCGTCAAGCCAATTCAATTTTGATAAAATGATCTGGCGGTGGCAGTAACAATTCCAATCATCATATCTTTAAGTCGGATTTACAAAAATTAGTTAACGAGCTAGGAATAGAAATTAGAATCGCACACTATCCTCCCTATACATCGAAGTATAATCCCATTGAACATCGTTTGTTTCCTCACGTAACCAGAGCCTGTCAAGGAGTGATTTTTACTCCTCTTGAGTTAGTGAAAAAACTCATGGCAAAAACTCATACTAAAACCGGGCTTTCTGTGGTAGTAAATGTAATCGATAAAATTTATGAAACTGGTTGAAAAGTAGCTAAGGGATTTAAAGAAACAATGAAAATTATTTTTGATGAATATCTACCAAAATGGAATTATCGTGCCGTTCCGACTATTTAGCAGACGCTAAAGTTATTAAATTTTCATTCCTAAGCTTGTTGGGATGATTGTCCAACCTGGTACAGCACTAATCGATGCTCAAAGCATTGGCAGAAAATAGGAACCATCAATGTCTAATTCAATTAACCAACAAATCTTACTCAAAAGCCGCCCAGTTGGCGAACCCAAAGAGAGTGATTTCGCCCTAGTCGAAACCCCAATCCCAGAACCAAGAGAAGGCGAAGTTCTCAACCGCACGATTTACCTGTCCCTCGACCCCTATATGCGCGGTCGCATGAGCGATCGCGAATCTTATGCTTCTCCCGTAGAATTGGGTTCCGTGATGGTCGGTAGCACAGTTAGCCAAGTGGTGAAATCCAACCATCCCCTATTCAGGGCAGGAGATTTTGTGCTCGGTTATGACGGTTGGCAAACTTATGGCGTATCGAAAGGCGAAACGTTGCGCAAGCTTGACCCCAATCAAGCACCCATCTCCTATGCCTTGGGCATAACGGGGATGCCGGGAATGACGGCATATTTTGCGCTGCTTGATATTGGGCAACCACAAGCAGGCGAAACAGTTGTCGTTTCTGCTGCCTCTGGCGCAGTCGGTTCTGTAGTCGGTCAAATTGCTAAACTCAAAGGCTGTCGGGCAGTGGGGGTGGCTGGGAGTGAGGATAAATGCGATTACGCAGTCAAAGAATTAGGGTTTGATGCCTGCATTAACCGCAAAACTCAAGACCTCAGTTCAGCACTGAAAGCTGCTTGTCCTAAGGGAATTGATGTTTACTTTGACAATACGGCGGGTCCTATTTTAGAAGCCGTTTTGCAGCAGATTAATCTTGGGGCAAGAATACCACTCGTTGGTTTAATCTCGCAGTACAACGCAGAAACTCCTCCTCCTGGCCCTAATTTGATGCCACTGTTGGTTAACTGGAGTTTAGACTAAGAAAAGCTGGCTCAGTTAGAAACTGAGGCATAAAAAATCAATTGGGCAGCCAAATATAT
>NZ_JAUBQS010000046.1:0-53862 GCF_036701355.1 Microcoleus sp. Pol12B3 | reverse complement strand
TTTACTGCAGGCAAATATTTCTGCTGTTTTTCTGATCGACAGCTTCTGTTCTAAATGGGCTGCTACTATGAAAGGAGTGCAAATCTACTAAGTATGCTTTCATTGGTATATTATTTTTAGTCGATTCTATTGTACCTCATAACATCCGGAAGTGCTGTATTTCCAGACCAGACAGAATTAAGTAAAAATTACTCAAGTTGTCATTGGGAGCAGAAACATTAGACATCTCCCCAAAAGCTGAATCACCTACTGGGATACAATTGTGCAGAATATGCACAGCCAGTTGACTTCACCTCGATTTGACGACAGCATCAAGATGAGAAGCAATTCTACTTCTCTACTGCTGTTGCTAAACCTTCTGCTTTTTGGGCGAGCGATCGCAGCTTTGACGAACTGATTGTATGCGCTTGTGAGATTTGCTGAATTTCGTAAGGGTTAATTGTGATGCTAGCGGACATCTGTTTCACAACTCAATACTGTTGTTATTATAGCATTTATCAAAACTCATGCAACATTTGTTAGGGTTGATAAAATGTAGTATTGTCCCTTTTTTCAATGCTATTGTAGCGATGTTTTTCGCAAATAGTATTACTTTTTTACAAATCCCTATGAGTAAACCCCTTCGCATCCTTTCCCACATAACTAGCCGCAACATGGCCATCTCCAACAACTCGATACTTATAGGTAATCAACCCCTCTAAACCAACAGGCCCGCGAGGCGGCATTTGCTGCGTGCTAATCCCCACTTCTGCACCGAAACCGTAGCGGAAACCGTCAGCAAATCTAGTCGAACAATTGTGATAAACTCCGGCCGCATCGACTCCATTTAAAAATGTTTCGGCGGCTTCGCTGTCTTCGGTGACAATGACATCTGTATGTCTGGAACCGTAAGTATTAATATGATTAATTGCCTCTTCCACAGAATCTACTATTTTGATTGATAAAATCAAATCGCTGTATTCTGTAGACCAATCGGTTTCTGTCGCTTCGGCAATATTTTCTAGGAGGGCGCGAGTTTTTTCGTCTCCCCGCAGTTCAACTTTTTTCTGCTGCAAAGCTTCGGCAACTGCGGGCAGGAATTTGGGGGCGATCGCACTGTGAACTAACAAAGTTTCAATGGCATTGCAGGCGGCTGGATACTGAGTTTTGGTATCTACAGAAATCTCTACTGCTTTCTGAATATCCGCCGCTTTGTCTGCGTACAAATGACAAATTCCGTCGGCGTGTCCTAAGACGGGAATCCGCGTATTTTCCTGCACGAACCGCACGAAGGAATTAGAACCTCTGGGAATAATCAAATCTACGTATTCATCCATTTTGAGCAGTTCGATTGTTTCTTCTCGCGTGGTCAGTAACTGCACGACTTCTGGATTAACCGCAGTTTCTGCTAATGCTTGATGTATCACTTTTGTCAAGACTTCGCAGGAACGGACTGCTTCTTTGCCACCTTTGAGGATGACACCATTTCCCGATTTGATTGCCAAGGATATTATCTGAATTAAAGCTTCGGGGCGCGCTTCAAAAATAATGCCTAAAACGCCCAAAGGACAGGTGATGCGCTTCAGAATTAATCCTGTATCCAATTCGCGGTGAATTTGCAGGGAACCTACGGGATCTGGGAGTTTCGCAACGTCGCGCACGCCTGCGATCGCACTTTTCAACTTGCTCTCATCCAACTTTAGGCGATCGTACAGCGGTTTCGCAATTCCATCAGCCTCAGCCGCCTTGCAGTCAGCAGCATTCGCCGCCACAATATCCGGCGCAGCAGCTTCTAAAGCTTTCGCAATAGCTTCAATAGCTTGATTTTTGGCATTAGCGGACAAAACTGCCAATTTTCTAGCAGATACGCGCGTTTTTTGGGCAATTTCAATAATAGACATGGCAGTAACTTTTAAATAGTTTTGATTGTTGGGTTTTGGGTTTTGAATTTTGCATTAAATCCCCCCAAATAAATTTAGGGGTGGTTTTCAGTCTTAACAATTATAGAGAAAGTTCTATATTTTTGTTGAGATCCATGACAGCAATCTGCATTAACAGGTTAAAACAGTGAAGTATAGATAAAATCCCACGGTCATTTCCTTTTGTCAATAACCTTTGGAGATTATTATGTCATCTCACGCCCCTTTACGCAAGGCAGGGCGAGCCGCCAAAGCCGGCGTTAAACTGATACAGAAAACTGGCGGAAATCTCGTTTTAGCTTCTGGCGTCACCATCAGCCTGCTGTTTGGTATGGTGTTAGCGCTATCTTTAGCCTCTGTTTTGATTCTCAACAGTCCCGATCCAGTAGCCGGATTGGCGATCGCACTTCCCATAACTCTGATTTTTAACATCGCTGCTTTTTTCCTATCGCCTTACTTGATGGACTTAAGCCAAAATTGGCTCTACAATACCCGCTGGGTTTCCCTAGCAGAAATTGAAAGCCTAAGTCCCGAAACAGCGAAAGTTATTAAGAAGGTTTGCAAGCAGAAAAAACTCCAGCAGCCTCGTTTAGGAATTATCGACGATCAAAACCCTACTGCTTTTACTTACGGTTCATTTCCCAATAGCGCTCGCTTAGTGGTCAGTCAAGGTCTTTTTACCTATTTAGACGACGAAGAAATTGCCACTGTTTACGCCCACGAACTCGGTCACATCGTCCACTGGGACTTTGCAGTAATGACTTTAGCCTCGACTTTGGTGCAGATTACTTATTTAATTTACACAACAGCTCAAAGAATGGGTCGAAGTGGTGGCGAAAAAGCTAAAGATGCGGCCGGTACTGTAGCTGCTGTTGCTTATTTATTTTACATCGCCGGCACTTATTTATTACTGTATTTGTCGCGGACGCGAGAATATTTTGCCGACCATTTTGCAGCCGAAACAACCGGAAATCCCAACGCTTTGTCTCGCGCTTTGGTAAAAATTGCTTACGGTATTCTGGAAGAAGGACAAAGAGCAACCGAACCCAGCCGCTTATTAGAAGGAACTCGCGCTTTAGGCATTTACGATGCCAAAGCTGCCACATCTACCGGCACTGCTTACAGGATTACTTCGGAACCGGAAAAAATTGGGCGAGTATTTTTGTGGGATATGTTTAATCCCTGGGGTTGGTGGATGGAGTTGAACTCTACTCACCCGCTGACTGGTAAACGAGTTCGCGCTTTGAGCACTTATGCCGAACAATTAGGCTTGGATATTGAGTTTGACATGGGCCGGATTGTCGGCGAAGGCAACGATTTGAGCAAGCGGAGATTGTACGGCAATTTTGTGTTCGATTTACTGCTGTACAGTGCAGAAACTCTGGGGTTAGCTGTGGGTTTTGCGATCGGCATTTCCCTGTATGCTGTAAACCCGATGATGATGGTTGCTTGTCCTTTAATCGGTTTGGGTGCGGGAATTTTGCTCAAGACTTTGGTGATGTTCCCCAATTACGAAGAAGCAGAACACTTGGATGTTTTAACCTTAATGTCTGACCCTTATGCAAGTCCTTTGCGGGGTCAACCGTCGCAACTGCAAGGCGAATTAATTGGTCGCGGCGATGCGGGTTATACCTTTGGTTCTGATTTGAAACTGCAAGATAGAACGGGCATGATTTATCTGCGCTATGCTTCTCGTTTTGGGCCAATTGGTAATTTTCTGTTTGGCATGAAACGGGTTGAAAGTTTGATTGGAATGGATGTTAGCGCTTTGGGTTGGTTCCGCCGGGGTGTTGCACCTTGGATGGATTTGATTCAGCTTGAAAGCGATAGCGGTACGACGGTTAAGAGTTATCACCGCTTCTGGTCTTTTGTGATGGGTATAGGGGCGATCGTTCTTGGTATTGCAGTGCTATTTGTTTCATTTCCAGCTTGAAATTTGAACGCAATAAAGTCCTTACTACCAACAGGTTCATAGTAAAGACTTTATTCGCCTTAAATCAGGGTTAAGGAGGACAGCATTTGCGCCAACATAAGCAGTTGAGAGATTAACCTCTTCCTGATTAGAATCCCTGAGTGTTAAACTAGGAGCTTAACCGATGACTGAGGATTGTTAGGTAGTTTAGCTGATTTGAATTCCGGTGTGGAGGACAATTGCTTCAGATCGATGAAGACCGAAAATTGGCTGGTATCCAACAACCCCGAATTCGGCTGTTTTTTCTTCTGCAATTGTTGGCCTATAGCACAAATTTTGCACATGATTTTAGCTCTTTTTGAGGATATAATAGTCGTTCTGAAAATCATGGGCGAGTTGCTTGATTTCAACGCTGCTAAACCCAGCTTCACTCAAAAGTTTCAGGGCTTTTTCTTGACCCCACATCGCTCCCAGTCCCATACCACCGTAGGCTAAAGAAACTGTCATACAGTGCATACAAGAAATGGTGTATAGTAACGGTGCAATCGGATGTTCCATGTTGCCGCCTACATCCGTTGTGGCGCGGATATCTTGCATCAAGTAAACACCATCGGGACGCAGAGCTTTGTAGATGTTTTGGAGTACAATATCGGGTCTGGCTTGATCGTGAATTGCATCAAATGTGGTGATCCAATGGTAGCGATCGCACTCATCCAATGTCGCGGCATCCTTCACCTCAAACTGGATATTATTCAACTTCCGCAATTGCGCTTCGGTGTTGGCAGTGGCGATGGCTTCTCCCGAAAAATCATAGCCTGTGAATCGGCTATTCGGAAAGGCTTCAGCCAGCTTGTTGAGTGCTCGCCCGCTACCGCAGCCGACATCTAGCACCTCAATACCCTTTTCCAACGCTTCGGTAAGCCCAGGAATTAGCGGCAGAATGTGGTCAAATAGAGCAGATACCACGGTTTGACCGCTATCTTCTGCCATCACGGCATGAAAACGTTTGAACTCTGAGTAGGGTACACCGCCACCTTTGTAGAAACAATCGATAATCCGGTCTTCCACCGATGCCAACACCGGAATGAATTGAGCAAAGGGCGCAATGTCAGAAGCCGCAGCCCGTGTCAGGAATGCTGCATATTCTGTCGGCAAAGTGTAGGTTTTGTCGATCGAATTATAATCCACTAAGCGACCCGTTACCATTGCACCGAGCCATTCCCTCACGTAGCGTTCGTTCAATCCGGCAGCATCGGCAATTTGTTGACTGGTAGAGGGCGGCAATTCTGCCATTGTGTCAAACAGTTCGGTGCGATGCCCGATCGAAATCATGACGGAGAGTGCGCCACTGTTGAGAATGTCCAGCATCCGTCCGGCGAATGCTTCTGCTTTGGTTTGATCGAATGTTTGTGTCATCATAATTTAAGCGTGATGGTATTCAAAAGTTTCTATTTGGAAGATTGGATGTTGCCAGGGGTAAGAGCGTCAGATTCCTGCCCGTCAATTTAACATTTCACCTATCTGTTCTTGCACCCAAGTTTCAAATAATTCGCGCAGCAAACGTTGACGCATCGCTAGATCGAACTGAGCCGGAATCAATGTTTCTAATCTGACAATTACCAGCCATCCTTCTACAGGGATAGGATGCCAAAGCTGACCGGGCCGGCTTATCGCCAACAGATGCGCCAAATTCGGGTGGATTGTGCCGAGTTCTGCCGGGCCAACGATTCCATTGACTTGAGCTTCTGGGCCTTGGGAATACTCGCGCGCCAGTTCGGCAAAGGATTGCTCTTTTTCTTGAATCCGAAAATACAGTTCGCGCGCCATTTCTGCGTCTTTAACCCGAATCAAAGAATAGATGACTCGATCTAGCGATCGCTTGCGTTGCAGAAAATAGGACTCCAGTTTGTGATGCCAATTTTGGTGTTTGAATTTCTCAATTTTGAGCAGTCGCGGAATGAAAACAGTCTCTAAAAATTCCAGACTCATCCCGTACTGTTGTAGCCAAAGCTGCTGTGTGGTTTCGTCGATCAGTTGATTTTGTTCGTAGAACTGCTGGCGGACATTCACGATTTCTTCAGCGGTGCAATCGATGGGGGCGATCGCTTCATCAATGATGCTCTCGCGGTATAATTGGGGCAGCATTTGGTAGCTGGCAAGTCGAGGAACTATCTCCTCCCCAGAGATGGTGCAATTGCGGATTTGTAATAAAACTGCGGTCATAGCTGTCTGGCTTCAATTAAAGCAATTTGAACGAACAATTGATAGGGTAAGGTGCACAGTGTGCACCCTACAGATATAGTTTTTACATCCAGGATTTTCTAGTTGGGAATCGGAGTCAAGGTAACAGAATAATTAGTGTTACCTGTGAATTGAGAGGCTTGAAGATAGTAGTTAGTTGCAGGAGCCAAGTTTTGGACAAATCCTTCGGAAATAGTGCCTCGCTTAACCACACTTCCAATTACCTCACCTGCATCGACGGCGCGATTGTTGTTTTTGTCTTGAATCAATCGGAGATCGGCATCAGCGCTGAGATTATTGAGACCAAAGTGATAAAATCCCTGGGTATTGACAGCCAGATGGATAGTATCGGTGGTGTCGGTGTTACCCACCGAACCTTGATGAGTTCTTGGTTTGTCGTTGGAAAAGACGGCACCGAAATCATCTTCTACGGCGAGGACTTTGCTGGGTGTTCCGATCGCGTCAGCCGATACTCTCAAATTGTAGGGAGTATCGTTGAACGCACGGTTCCGATTGACTTGCACCACGTAATTGCCTGCATCAACGTCAGCAACTGCTGAGGACAAGTTGATTACTTCATCCAAACGCAATCGATCTGAAATAGCAATTTGCTTATCGTTACCATCAACTAAGCCATTGCTATTGAAATCGCGAAATAGTTGAACATTCAGATCGTCGGTCATACCAACTAGCCCAAGGTTGATATTTTTATCGCTATCCAGACGGAAACTGTAGGTGTCTTTGCTGTTGAGATTACTGATAGTGCGGCGCGGAACTACTACGGCACTATTAGATGGCAAGGTACCAAGGTCAAATTCAGCCATTTTATTTCTCCTTAAAGTGTAAAGGGATGAGTTAATTTGCTGGTTGTTTTATTAACTTGATATCAATCTAACGAGGCGATCGTTCCGAAACCGTTCCGAAAGCGTTCTCGAAGCGTTCCCAAAGCATCCAAGCGCGATCGTCCGCGCGAATTCAAGGTTTGAGAACTTCCGCAGACCAAACGCGATCGAAGGGAATTCCAGCTTTACCGTGGGCTTCTTGAATCACTTCGGCATCGGGCGCGTTCAGTTCGCACACCACGCGAGTTTTATCCAGCGACGCAGAGGAACGCACCCATTCAATACCCCGTTCCTCATAGCACGCTAAAATTAATCGATGGGCTTCGTTCCACTCTTCATCGGTAAAGCCATTCGGATAGCTTCCCTCCCACACCTTAAGGATTGGTTCGTTCCATACAGGGGGCACACCTTCAGGTTCAATAACTTGGGCTGTCCAAACCTTGCTAAATCCAACATCGGCTTGGCGATAAGCTTGTCGCACAGACTCTGCATCTGGTGCCTCAAAGGTGCAAATCATGCGATCGCGATCGGCTGATAGTAAAGAGTAGCACCACTTGGCATTTCTTGCCCCAAGACAATCCAAAACTCGCGTATCAGCTAACATTTCTGCGGTGATTGGTTGAGCGGCAACTGTTTCAACTTTGATAAGAGACATAATTACTTCCTCTTAATTAGTAATGACTGTTGATTGGTCACTGTTGACTGTTAACTAATGACTCATGACTAATTGTAGCGATTGATGATTTTCCTCACTCTCACCCGAATTTTTTCAGCGCCTCGCAGTGGACAATGTGAGCGAGTTTTCACCCCCCAGAATAAACGTGGATAAAGTCCGATCTGCGCTGGCATTCTCAGCCAATCTTTAAATGATAGTGCGATCGCACAAAAATATCAGAAAATTAACTTCTTGCCTGATGGATCTCTTTCGCAGTCCTCAATCCAGATGCTAATGCGCCCTGCATCCATCCCCTCGTAGTAGAAGTGTGTTCTCCAGCAAAATAGACTTTACCTTCCGACTTTCCAAGTTCATCAAACAACCTTTTTTCTTGGTCTTCAGTCGGGTATGCCCAACCTGACCTCGACCAAGGGTCTTTAGCCCAAGAATAACTGGTCATCTTGCCCTGATAAGCACTTACACCAGGGAGAATCTTTTCCCATCGCTGTAGTAATTGAGGCAATTGTTGTTCTGGGGCGAGGGCATCCATAGCAAGGGCATTTTCCCCTTTCAGATAAGCTTCCAAAATACCTGTTTTTCCAGGAAAATCCCAACTGGGTTGCCACAGTTCTTCAGGACGATCGTCAAACAACCCCCAACCATTCAATCCTGCTTTTTCCCAGAATCTTTCGGAGAATTCAACAAACATTCGTGTCGCTGCGCGATAGTTATAACCCCCAGCGATAGCAAGCTGTTTTTGAGGTGATAGTGGAGGCTGAAAATTTATCTGTCCCAAGACTGTCAAGGGAACAGTACATACTACGCAGTCTCCAGTGTATTGCTGTCCTGATTGGCACAAGACTTGAACCCCTGAAGAAGTTTGTTCAATGCGAGTAACCGCAGATCCGAGATGAATTTTATCAACTAGAGCGGTAGCAAAGGCTTGGGGCAATCGATCTGAACCTTGAGCAATTTTAACAACTTTTGATATGTCTCCTCCCGGTATAATTTTAGCTAAATCATCAGCAGGAATCAGAAGACGTTGCCCATTTTTCACGGAAATGTAAAGCCCATCTGGTGGTAAAAAACGCTTGAGAGTCAAACCAAAATGTTGAGCATAGCCAAGTGTTAAATTGTGATCGGATGGAATTCTTGCTGCTCCTGCTTCTACAAAATGATTATCACTAAAATTGCCTCGCAAGGTCAAAACTCTCCCTCCTACTCGCTCACGGGCTTCTAAAACCGTTACTGTATGACCTACTGCTGCTAACTCGTAAGCGGCAACCAAACCAGACAATCCCGCTCCAACAACGATCACTTTCTTAGAGGATAGTCCTTTCTCTAATGCTCCTGGAGTTCGGGAGTTTTGGGCTTTAACTTGAGCATGGGCTATTACCGCACCAAACGTTAAAGCGCTACTTAATAGAAATTGACGGCGATTCATTTTAAACATAGCGGTCTACCCAATAATTACAGTAATACTAAAGGTTTTGCATAATTTAGCAAAAAAGGAGAATATGAAGCAATTATCAAACAAGCGGAAGAGTTTAAAAAATTACATCGGCGATATGAAGTAAAGTAAAGTTCCCTGTGATGAACACCATCCCCAATTGCAGTTAGCTACAACTAATGACTAATAACTAATGACTAATCTGTTCGATCGCCCGATCGACAGCAGTGCGGGCGCGGAAACTCAGCGCAGGACGATCGATGCGATCGCGCAGGGATTGAAACCGCGCAGTCGCCCCCTCTCGATCGCCCAAACCTAAAGCACCCTCAATCAAAATCGCCCAAGCCAGAGCAATATCGCTGGGATGATCGACCGTCTGAGCAGCTTCTAAAGCAGCTTCGGCGCGGGCTGTTGCCAAAAGAGGCCGATCGCGCTCTAAATCCACTTGAGCCGCCCCAATCAGCACGTAAGACAGCATCCGTTTGGCATCCACCTGCTGCAAAGTCGCGATCGCCCGCTCCAAAGCAGCATCCGCTCCAATTTGCTGAAGCTGATAGTTTGCTAAAGCTAAAAGTGCCTGGGCGATCGCACCTTCACTGCCTTCGCCTTTAATTTTGGCTGCGACGATCGCCATTTCCTGACAATAAGGCAAGGCCGCCGCCGGATCGCCCGCTTCCAGTTCCGTCATCGCCAAATAGCTGAGGTTATAACACTCGCACCAGCGATCCTGCTGGGCCGCAGCCAATCGCCACGCCTGTTGCAACAAAATTCGCGCTTGGGCATAGTTCCCGTGATGGCGCCCTACAGCCCCCAACCCTTGGGCAATTCCGATGTTTTGAGCGCCAACTCTCGCCGCCAGGGACTGTGCCTCCAGCAACAAAGCTTCTGCCCGCGTCATTTCCCGTCCAATTTCAGCCAAGCAAGACCCGCTATATACCAGCAATCGCACGGCAGTAGCTGGACTGGATGCCCGACTTACCTCTGCTGCCCGCAGCGAGTGTTGGTGAACGTTAGCGAAGTTGCTGCGATCGAAATGCAGGATCACCAATGCCTCAAGTCCCGTGGCTTCTGCTTCTTCTAAACCGAGAGCATTTGCTTCATCGATTAAGCGGTGCACCTCGCTGTCGAGTTGAGAAACTCGATCGCCCGTAACGCCTGCGATCGCGCTCACCCGCAGCAATTTTAAATGCAGTTGAATGCGAGTGCGATCGTCAAGTCCCTGACACTGCTCAATCCCAAGCTGAGCTAGGTCGGACGCCTCCGTGTAGGCAAACAATTTCAGGCAGCGTTCGGCGGCTGACAAGGCGCTAGACGCTGCTAATTCTCGATCGCCCCCGATGGCCGCGTGACGGGCAATATCGCCAGCCCAGGCGTTGTCTGGTGTGGAGAGTTGATGCAACTTATGAGCAATTTGCAAATGTATTAAATGGCGGCGCGGTTGTGACAACTGCCGGTAGACAGCCTGACGCACAATATCGTGAGCAAAGTCATAGCCCATTTCGTCACCGAGAGAGGCGCTGGGACGGATAATGGTTTGTTGTTCGAGCTGTTCGATCGCCATCAGCAATTTCGGCAGCGGATAGTCTGCCACATGAGCCACCGCTGTCGGTTTAAAGCTCCGCCCCAATGCAGCGGCCCAAGGCAAAAATTCGCGAGCCGTGTCATCCAATTGGTGGAGGCGATCGCGGATCAAAGCCTCTAAATTATCAGCATGAGTAGACCGATCCTGGGACAATGCGCGGGCAACTTCCAGCGCAAACAGGGGATTGCCCCCACTATCGATAAATACGCGCTCCACCGCTTCTGGAGATAGCTCTAACGCACTAACCGCTTGCTGTCTGCGAATCAATTCAGCCGTTTGCTGTCGATCGAAAGGATGCAATTCCAGCGTTAGCAGCCGTCGCTCTCGTCTGAGTGCCTGCACCACCCGCGAAATGCCCGCATTCTCCTCTAGTTCCCTGGAACGCCCGGTGCAGGCGAATAAAACCGGCTTATGACTCAGCAAGCGGATGGCGTAGTGCAGCAATGCCGATGAGGCTTCATCGATCCACTGAATGTCATCTAGAATGACGATTAACGCAGCCTCACTGGCAGATTGAGCCAGCAATTGTACCACCGCATCAAACAGATGACTGCGATCGGGCGGAGCTTTCCCAGGTTGAGCGAGCTCTGGGAGCAAGAAACCTAGCTCCGGCGGAATGTTGAGGGCGGGGGGAATAACGATCGATCGCAAAGCATCAATCCAGATACCGTAGGGTCGCACCATCTCGGCGGCAAATCCGCGTCCCCACAGCACTTGAACCGCCTGTGCCGTGGCTCGCAGCTCTTCCAGCAAGCGAGTTTTGCCGATTCCGGGTTCGCCCGCGAGCAAGAGCACTGGCGATGCCTCAGCGTTAGCGTTCGCGCCACAGTTCCCAAGCAGTATCGGCTTTGCCCACTGCTGAATCGATGCCCATTCGCGATCGCGTCCCACTAGAGGCGACAAAGCCACAGGTGAGGGAAACAAATTCGTTTGGGGCGGCCCGGCGGACTGAGAGGATGGTTGAATGTCGGGCGCTTCGTCTTCTAGCAACAGTTGCTCGTAGAGCTTGCGAACGATCGCACTAGGGTCAACTCCTAGTTCCTCGCGCAGCAAAGTCATGCAGCGGTGGTAGACTTGGAGTGCATTGGCGCGATCGCCGTTCAAATGGTGCGATCGCATCAAAGCTGCGTAGCTGGTTTCGTGCAACGGATCGATCTCCAGTAAGCGCTGTGCAGAGCGGATTGCAGCCCGATAATCACCCTGAGCTTCCGACAGGCGAGTCAGAGATTCGAGAGCATGGAGCAATTTCTGTCGCAGGTGTTCGCGTTCTGGAAAAATCCACTCATCCTCACAACTCGGCAGCAAATCACCGCCGTAAAGCGCGATCGCTTGCTCCCAGGCTGTTCTGGCACCGCTAACATCTGCTGCTCGTTCCGCTGCTTCTGCTGCGGCGAATGCCCGTTCAAACTCAGCCACATCCAGCACGAAAAGCGCATGGGGATTCCATTGCAGGGTTTTGGCATCCGCCAGCAGGTAGCGATCGGCATCGGGGAGTCCGTGACGCAGGTGATGCAGTTCCCGGCGCAAGTTGGTGCGAGCTTGGGCCTCCGTTGAATCGGCCCAGAATTGAAAGGCAAGCCGCTGACGGGTTTGGGGGATATCGCGGTGCAGTACCAGGTAAGCCAACAAAGCTTGCGGGCGCTCTGCGGTGACACCGACAACGGGCTTGTCTGCACAGGAAAGGCAGAATCCGCCTAATAGTTTGATATCTAAGGTAGAAAGCATATAGCTAGATATTATTTGTGATTTTAATCCATGCTCCGGCGTGTCAACTTCAGGAATGTCAGCAGGTGGCGATCGCTAATTGAAATGACATTGCTATACTATGTTATCCGCGCGACGCTCTGTTTAAACTAGCCACAGTTTTGTATTTTTAATATAAATCCAAGATAGATGCGGTACGATCGATTGCACTACCGCTCTCAATCCATGCAATTAACAAGGCAAACATGACAGCCAAAATTGCTACAATCAGCCTTTTGTTTATAGTTTTGACTGTAGCATTCAGCAACACGCTTTCCCAAAATCTTTTTTTAAAACTTTTCCCTGACAGCAACTCGCCCAATAAATTAACATCAAAATCTACAATATTGACCGCCCGTACGAAAAACAGGGAGGAAAAAAACACCCTGCAAAATATTCTAGATGACAGCGCAAAATTAGAAAAACTAGCTGGGGATTTCCAATTTATAGAAGGCCCAATTTGGCATCCAGACGGCTTTTTGCTGTTTAGCGATATTCCCGCCAATATTATCTATAAATTTACCTCAAACCAGCAAGTTGAGGTATTTCGCCGCCCTTCGGGAAAAGCCAACGGGAATACTTTAGACAAAGAAAACCGCTTGCTTACTGCCGAACACGAAAATCGCCGCGTATCGCGCACTGAAAAAGACGGCAAAGTTATCACATTGGCGGATAGATACGAGGGAAAAAGGCTCAACAGTCCGAACGATTTGGTTGTTAAATCCGACGGCAGCATTTATTTTACCGATCCGTCCTACGGTGTTAGTAAAGACCAGGAAGAATTGGGTTTTTACGGTGTTTACAGGCTGGCACCCGACGGGCAATTAGCTCTGCTGGTTAAGGATTTAGTGCTGCCGAATGGCATTGCCTTTTCACCAGACGAGCAAAAGCTTTATGTTAACAATTCGGAAGCGGGATACATTGCTGTTTTTGATGTAAAACCGGACGGAACTGTTACCAACCAGCGGCTTTTTGCAGAGTTAAAAGATGCCGCCACTAAAGGCGGAGTTCCCGACGGTTTAAAAGTTGATTTAGAGGGGAATGTTTACAGCACCGGGCCGGGGGGAGTGTGGATTGTATCGCCGGATGGCAAGCTTTTGGGGAGGATTTCTGTACCTGAGACGGCGACTAATTTGGCTTGGGGAGAAAGCGATCGCAAAATGCTTTATATTACGGCTAATACAAGTCTGTATCGGATTCGCCTTAAAATTGCGGGTGTGCGGCCTGGAAAACGATCTAAAATCGGGCGAAGTTGGAAGTAAAGCGGTTTTTATTAGGGGTGATTGACGGGGTATGATATAATCGTAGGTTTGAGAATCAGTCATTCCCGATTCTTTAATCTCGAATCTCAAATCTCTAATGGTATTAATAGCTCGGTTGCACAAATTTCTAACTGCTACAGTCGATCGCAAATCCCGATTGCACACAATATTTTGGTTGACTTTGAGCTTGACATTTGCTGCACTTTATGATGTTTTAGGACTCAAGCAAGCCTTTAGCGCCGAGTATATGGTGCAAGACGATGCGAGGCAGCACGTTTTCTGGATGATGCGGTTTGTCGATCCTGAATTATTCCCCAACGATTTCATTGCTAATTACTTTCAATCTGTCGCCCCCGCAGGATACAGCACGCTCTACAAACTAGCCGCAACAATTGGCATTCACCCGCTATTATTTCACAAAATATTGCCACTATTTCTAGGCTTAATCTCCACTTATTACTGTTTTGGCCTGTGCCTAGAAATGCTGCCAGTGCCGATGACGGGATTTATTGCATCTTTGCTGTTAAATCAGCATATGTGGATGACTGATGATTTGGCTTCTACAACGCCAAGAGCTTTTATATATCCGATATTCCTTGCTTTTTTATATTATTTGTCGCGCAGTTCCTTGCTGCCTTGTTTGGGAGCGATCGCGCTGATCGGACTATTCTATCCTCCTTACGCCTTGGTTGCTGCTGGAATTTTAGTTTTGCGCCTGCTATGCTGGAAAAACGGCGGTTTGTGCTTGTCGGGCGATCGAACAAATTACCTATTTTGCACTACAGGTTTGGGAGTTATTTTTTTAGTAATGCTGCCCTACGCCTTAGACAACTCTGAATTTGGCCCAACTTATACCGCAGCAGAAGCGAAGCAAATGGCCGAATTTGTCCCCAACGGCAGAAATGCTTTTTTTCGTCCAAACCCTAAAGATTATTGGTTAACAGGGCGGGGTAGCGGGATGTTTCCCAAGTCGCTGTTTACGCCTGTAACTCACTGTGTCGGATTGTTATTTCCGCTGCTGCTGTTTTTACGATCGGCTTTTCCCTTAGCCAATCAGATTCAAAGCAAAATCTGGCTTTTACTTCAGCTATTTTTAGCATCCTTGGCGATGTTTTTTGCGGCTCACGCTACCATTTTTAAGTTGTATCAACCAGGTCGCTATACGGCCTACGGCTTGCGATTTATTGTTGTTTTGATAAGTGCTATCAGCCTAACCTTCATTATCGATGGAGTCGGTTATTGGGCATCAAAAACCGCAACAAAATTTAATTTAAAAAATTTAGTGGCACTAATTACGACAGCGACAATCGCTATCGCAGTTGTTCTTTATCCCTGCTTAGTAGAAAAATTTCCCACAGTCGGGTATGTCGAAGGTAAAATGCCGGGTTTGTACAAATTTTTTGAGCAACAACCTAAAGATATCTTGATTGCTTCGATCGCTGCAGAGAGTGACTATTTGCCAATATTTAGTCAGCGTTCGGTTTTGGTGGCAAAAGAATATGCAGTGCCGTATCAGAAAGGCTACTACAGCAAATATAGACAGCGACTTAACGATTTGATTCGCGCTCAATACACTCCCGATAGAGCTGTATTGCAAAATTTCATTAATAGCTATGGAGTTGATTTTTGGATGCTCGATCGCAATGCTTTGACTCTTCAGTATATAAAGGATGATGGCTGGCTAAATCAATTTGATTCAACACCGGAGGCGAGGCTTTCTCTCGAACAAGGGCAAATTCCCGCCTTAGCTTCAGCAATCACAAGCTGTGCTGTTTTTCAGAATGAAGCTCTAGTGGTTTTGGAGGCGTCTTGTATTGTGAAATAAACTGGAGTTAGAACGGCTCACACCCAGAAAAAAATGCCATACCATCCCCGAACTGAGAACGAGAAAAAATCAACTTTATTGACGAAAAATCTTGACTTTTAGGTTAAACCGGAGGCAAGAAACCCGGTTTCTGACCCAAGAATTAATAGTTTAGCGATTTGTAGTGAAATCCCCTTGCGGTTGCGACTCCTGATGAGTGATGTTGCGGATATCGGGCAATTAAATAATCTCCGCAATCACAGGTGAATATAGATCCGGGGTCAAGTTCGCAGACAATGAAAATTGCACAAAAGCTCGATCGCCAATTATCTCTTTAACAAAAACATGGCAACACTTTACGTCAACCCGCAAACAGGCAGTGATGCCGCAGCGGGCACCCAATCGGCCCCATTCAAAACTATAGCCCGCGCGATCGCCCGCGCTGCATCGGGAAGCACTATTGAGTTAGCACCGGGAATTTACAGCGCTGCTAGTGGCGAAAAATTCCCCTTGGAAATTCCCTCTGGAGTAAAAGTTATTGGCAATGAAGCTAACAAAGGTAGAGGCATTCTGATTCAAGGCAGCGGCAAATTTGTCAGTCCCACCGCTGCGGAACAAAATATCACGATACTGCTAGCAACTACTTCGGAATTGCGCGGAGTAACTGTTACTAATCTCGATAGTCGCGGCACGGGTGTCTGGATTGAGTCAACTTCTCCGACTGTGGCTAACTGCACTTTCACACTTTGTAAGGGCGAAGGCGTTTTTGCCGCGGGCACTGCTAATCCTGCGATTCTAGACAACATATTTGTGGAAAACTCATCCGCTGGGGTGATTGT
The DNA here is from genome assembly GCF_036701355.1 of Microcoleus sp. Pol12B3. Taxonomy (NCBI): domain Bacteria; kingdom Bacillati; phylum Cyanobacteriota; class Cyanophyceae; order Oscillatoriales; family Microcoleaceae; genus Microcoleus; species Microcoleus sp. Pol12B3. The sequence continues at coordinate 37,634 of NZ_JAUBQS010000046.1, read as the reverse complement.
GGCGGGAACTGCTAAAGGAGCAATACGGCGCAATATTTTTCAAAAGACGGGTTTCGGGATTTCTCTGCAAGCTCAGTCGGCTCCTTTGATTGTTGATAACCAAATTTTGGAAAATCGATCCGGTATCGTTTTAGCGGGGGAATCTCAGCCGATGTTACGCAAGAATCGCATTGAAAAAAATACCGAAGACGGTTTGACTGCGGTGGGGAAGTCGCTGCCAGATATTGGTACTGCTCAAGATTTGGGCGGCAATATTTTTCAGAATAACGGTGAATTAGACTTGCAAAACGCGACTGAGGTTAAGATTTCTGCGGTGGGAAATCAGCTCAATTCTTCGCGGGTGAAAGGTTTATTTGATTTGGGCAATGTGACGCCAACTCCGATTCCTGGCAAGCTACAGTTTAGCGACATCAGCACGCATTGGGCTAAGGATTTTATCGATCGCTTGGCAAAGATGAATATTGTTAGCGGCTTTCCCAACGGCACTTTTCAACCTTACGAGATTGTAACCAGAGCTCAGTATGCAGCTATGCTGGCGAAGGCATTTGAATTGGTGCCACGCCGTGAGGCAGCAGTTTTTAAGGATGTGGCGGCGGATTTTTGGGCCAAGGGAGCGATCGACCAAGCTAATCGAGCTGGCTTTTTGGCTGGATATCCAGACAGCACGTTTCGCCCGGAGCAGAATTTGACTAGAGTTCAGGCGATCGTATCTTTGGTAAACGGCTTGCAGTTGGGTGGCGGCAACCCCAATTCTTTGAGCGTTTATGTCGATCGAGCTCAGATTCCCAGTTTTGCCACCGACGAGATAGCAACCGCCACAGAGCGCAAAATCGTGGTCAACTATCCCGCGCGCGAAAAGTTTTCTCCCGCCCACGACATTACCCGTGGCGAGATATCCGCCCTCATCTACCAAACTCTGGTAGCCACAAACCGAACCGAGCCCATTAACTCTCCCTACATCGTCTGAGGGAATTAGGAGACAAGGGAGAGGATAACTTGGGCTACAAAGAACCAACCCATATCCTCTCGCCCTTGTCACCGATTGCCTCCCTCTTACCCACTCTCACCCACTCCCACTCTCCCAAGTCTTGATTTGCGAGTACCCGAATCGTTTTATGATTAAACATTAAGAAATTAAGCAATCCTTAAGGTTCGAGTGTCAGATTATGGCTAAAATTCAATTTTCTCGGGGTATAGACGAAGATGTTGTGCCCGAAGTGCGCCTAACCCGTTCTAAAAGCGGAGAGCAAGGCACTGCCACGTTTCTCTTTGAAAATCCCAAAGCTCTCAGCAGCACCAGTACCGAAGACATTACTGGAATGTACCTGATCGACGACGAAGGCGAACTCCTCACTCGCGAGGTTAAGGCTAAGTTCATCAACGGTCAGCCTGCGGGTTTGGAAGCTCTTTATATCATGAAAAGTTCCGCCGAATGGGATCGATTTATCCGTTTCATGGAACGCTACTCGGAAGCAAACGGTTTAGGATTTAGCAAGGCATAATGGGTAGTTGGTAATTGGTAATTGGTAATTGGTAATTAGCCGATCGCCGGTTGCCGGTTGCCGATTGCTTAGAAGAAGAAACTATGACGCAAATTCCTCACCCCGACTTATCTAAAATAACCGTAAACTGCGCTATCATTACTGTTAGCGACACGCGCTCCGCTGAAACCGACAATAGTGGCTTGTTAACTAAGAAGCTGCTAAAAGATGCGGGTCACTCGGTGGTAGCTTACACTGTTGTTAAAGATGATGCGGCCAAAATTGTATTGCAAATGCAGGCTTTTTCCCAGCGTGAAGATGTGGATGCAATCATTTTTAACGGCGGCACGGGCATCGCTCCCCGAGATACGACTTATGATGTGATGGAGAGTTTGCTAGACAGGATTTTACCAGGATTTGGTGAAATATTTCGGTTTTTGAGCTATCAAGAAATTGGTTCGAGGGCGATCGCCTCTCGCGCCGTTGCAGGCGTTTATCAAGGCAAGTTAGTCTTTTCTCTTCCGGGCTCTAGCAATGGCGTGAAACTAGCTGTGGAAAAGCTAATTTTACCTGAATTAGTTCACTTGGTGACGCAGTTGCGCGGTGGGTGAGAGCGAAAGTTCGGTTAATCACCTGGCAGAAAGCAATTTGGTTACAACCCCCCGATGCCTCCGGGAAGTGAGAAAAAAGCTTTGAATCCTCATCGCCAGCCCCCGGTTTAGCAATGAGGTCGCTTTCTTCAATCTCTTCAATCTCTTCAATCTAAAATCTAAAATCTAAAATCGACTGACTGAATTCACCGCAAGAAACGGGTGGCTTTGAGCCTACTCTATAGCTAAAGTAAGGAAACATCAAAATTCCCTTGACTTAGACTAGATGATTTCGATGCAGAATGCGAGTGTCTATGCTAGCGAAGATTATCACCGGATTGCTCGGGCGATCGCCTTTATGCGACAACACCACCTAAACCAGCCCAATCTGGCAACTGTGGCCCAACACATAGGACTGAGTGAATATCATTTTCAACGGCTATTTACTCAATGGGCCGGCATTAGCCCCAAGCGGTTTTTGCAATATCTGACAGTTGAATATGCCAAGTCAAAAATCACTCAGACTAAAAGCCTTTTAGACCTAACATTGGACGTGAGGCTATCGAGTCCCGGACGATTACACGATTTATTTGTGAACTTAGAAGCAATGTCACCAGGGGAGTTCAAAACAGGCGGAGTAGGTTTACAAATTCGCTATGGCATTCATGATACCCCCTTTGGCACATCTCTAATTGCTACAACTACCCGTGGTATTTGTAATCTTTATTTCTTGGAGACAACAGATGAACAAACCGCCGCACAAAGACTGCGATTGGCATGGAAAAACGCTGAAATCATTCGTGATGAGCAAGCGACTAAATCATTGCGTGACCTGATTTTCAATTCAGAAACTCTCAGCGAGCAAAAACCACTAACGCTCTTGGTAAAAGGCACTAACTTTCAGATTCAAGTTTGGCGAGCACTTTTGCAATTGCCATTTGGTGCGATCGCCACCTATCAGACTATAGCTCAAATGGTAGCTCGCCCAACTGCTGCTAGAGCTGTAGGAAATGCGATCGGTAAAAATCCGATCGGCTATCTAATTCCATGTCACCGTGTGATTCGAGAATCTGGAGAACTCGGTGGCTATGGTTGGGGAGTAGAGCGTAAAACAGTCATGTTAGGTTGGGAAGCTAGCCGTACAATCTGCGATTGATTATCCTTTTGGTTTGTTTGCGCCACGATTATGAACCGCCCGGTAGGGAAACCCTAAATAGCCTTCTCGACCGGATTATACAGCCCTACTTGAGACTCCGATTGTAGAAATCAGCAACTTTGTCAACGTACCTCTTTGGGTTCGTATTGTAGCTTTCTGGATGTTTCTTCGCATTGGTTTCCCAATATTCGGCCGAAGGATATGCTTCTCTGAGTTGACGAGCGTTTTCTATAGGCGTATAAGGATCGATCGCACTATGAATAATCAAAACAGGTCTAGGGGAAATACGACCTATCTCCTGCACTGGCTTAGAAGAAGTTAGATCGTATCCAGTCAACAAATGTCCAAACATCATGGTAGAAAGAAGAAATATCCCCGGTAATCCTGAAGCTGACTGCCAATGCTTCTGAATAATTGGATAAACCTCTGCGTAACTACTGTCAGTGACCACTGCTCCGATGTCAGAGTCATCTGCTGCTGCCCCAATTACAGTAGCAGAACCCATTGAAAAACCTAAAACCCCAATCTTTTTTGGCTTAAAGCCCCTGATTTTAAGCCAATCCACTGCTGCAATAACATCTCGCCTTTCTGTAATTCCAAAGGTGAAGCGAGAATCAGCACTTTGCCCATGTCCTCGCAGATCGATCGTAAGTATCGAAAAGCCTTTTTGATTCATAGCTGAACCAAACTCGGCAAACTTTCCAGCAAGCTCACAAGTCCGACTGGAATTCAATCCATGCACTAAAATTAATACCTTGTCTGTTGCTTTTTCTGGAATAAACCAACCAGCAATCTCCACGCCATCAGGTGTACGAAATTTTACATTTTCAGGAGGAACAGCAAAAACAGATGCTTTAAGAGGGTCAAAGCATCTGTTTGGCTTTGAAAGAGTATGTCCTGAATAAGCTGAGATGCCGAAATAGCCAACCACTAGAAATGCTGAGATACCAGAAGCTAAATTGATAAAAAGATGCTTTTTGGCTTTCATCTATTTTGTTACCTAATTCTTGAAGATTATTTTAAGCGAATGCTCTATTCATAGTTCTGGTGTAACTTATGCTCAGAAACCTGGGATCTCGCCTCCAGTCGATCGACCGCAGATAAATTTCAGGGTGCCAACGGTCGATCGAAAACTTCGGAGTATGTCAAAATACACTAGAAACATTGTGTACCGCCAGTTTTGCAATGACGCTGCCTACCGGATCACGTTCTCCTGCTCTGTTCCAAACGCTTTCGCTGGTAGCTGACCCGATCGCATTTTTCGATCGCTACTCTGCCAAATACGGCGATACATTTACCGCCCGCGTGTTGGGCCCCGCTTCGCCCCCCGTAGTGTTTCTGGGCCGTCCAGAAGCGATTCAGGCGGTGTTTACGACGTTAGCCGATGCCTTTGAGTTTGGCAAAGTGACCAACGTATTTCGCCCGCTGGTGGGAAATGAATCCCTAATTATGAATGAAGGGCCGCGACATCTGCGACAGCGACAGCTATTAATGCCCGCCCTGCATCGGGAACAGTTGCACAGTCAAGGGCATTTGATTGTTGATTTGACGAAAAAGCAGACGATCGACTGGAAAGCCCCAGATGCGATCGCAGTCCGCCAAGAAATGTCAGAAATTTCGCTGCAAGTAATCTTGCAAGTCGTGTTTGGATTAGTGCCGGGAGAGCGCTACGAACGCCTGAAACAACTCCTCAGCAAGCTTTTAGAAGCGATTACCTCTGAACTTTACTCGATACAATTTTTCTTTGAACCGTTGCAGCAAAATTTGGGATCTTGGAGTCCGTGGGGGCAGTTTTTGCAGCAGATGGCGCAGATTGACTCGCTGATTTATGCGGAAATTGCCGAGAGGCGATCGCATTCTCTCGATTCGTCTCGCACGGATATTCTGTCAGTCTTGATGATGGCCCGCGACGACAGCGGCGAATCCATCGGCGATCGAGAATTGCGCGATCAGTTAATGACGCTGTTGTTGTTGGGACATGAAACGACTGGATCGGCGTTGACTTGGGCGTTTTACTGGCTGCATCAGTTTCCCGAATGCCTTGCTCGGTTGCGGCAGGAATTGGATGAATTAGGCGAGAATCCCGATCCGATCGCGCTTTCGCAGTCGCCCTACTTAACAGCAGTCTGCAAGGAAGCGCTGCGGGTTTATCCAATTGCCTTAATTTCGCAGCCGCGCAAGGTGAAACGGACGATCGAACTCGAAGGCTATACATATCAACCGGGAACGATTTTAATCCCCTGTGTCTATTTGGCCCACCGTCGCCCTGAAACCTACGAAAATCCCGCTCAATTCAACCCCGATCGCTTTTTAGATCGCAAGTTTTCCGCCTCTGAATTTTTACCATTTGGAGGCGGGAGTCGAAGCTGCATCGGGATGGCGTTATCGATGTTTGAAATGAAGCTGGTTTTAGCAACGGTGCTATCTTCCCGTGAGTTTGTATCGAATCTCGATCGGCCAATTCGTCCGGCGCGCCGGGGAATCACCTTTGTGCCGCCCGATCGGTTTCGGTTAACGGTTGTGGGCGATCGGCGTTAGATTCTTTGAAAAGCCGTGTCAAGCAAGATATGTTATTCGATGAAAATCCCAGCAACTTTGTCTCCATTCATCGTCATGTGTACGACAAATTCATCTCCACCATCTTCAAAACTCAGCTTCCACAAATAAATCTGACAATTACCTTGTTTTAGCTCACCAAAATAATTAATTGAGTATCCCTTTTCCAGGCGGGAAGCGAGTTGCTCGCTAACATCGTCAAACATTTTTTGTGTAATGCTCGCTTTGTAGCCTGCATCGCCCACTGTTGTAAAAAGCTCGTAATTTTTCGCTGCCGTGGCATCCAAGATAACCTGCAAACAATCAATGACCTTTTGAGAGGGGGCTGTCAAGTTCATGATGATGTCCTTTAGTTAGGGTTCGATCAAAATCAGTAACAAATGGCGCTGTTAATAGTTCCTACGTCGGTCTAATATCAAATCCGGTTGCATGGGAATTATTTATCAGTAGGGGGCGCGATCGCAGAAGTTTTAAAATCCACAGCTTAGACTATTTACACTCACGCACCACCCCAAGAACTTAATAATATCGATGCAACTTTACTATTTATAGCAGTTTTTAATCGAATTAAATAAAGACAGCTTTAGACACGGCAGTGCCGTGTCCTACCCGATATCCGTAGTGCACTATACTGAAAATCGCTAGATTGCCTCAGCAACAATAGTGCGGTGTCGGACTGTATTGCAAGTGATTGTGGGCTGGGCAAAACCAGAATCAACTAAAGCTTGCTCAATATCCAACCCAAAATACTGATCCAAATAAGGCTCCGTACTCTTGAGCAAAGTCAAAATATAAGGAGGCATTTTGGCATAAATTTCCGACTGAGGATTCATATCCATAATTGTCAAGTGTCCGCCAACACGTAGCAAACGCCTCGCTTCCCGGAACACTTCTCTAGTAGCTTTCTGTGGCAATTCGTGACAAACTAGACAAATAGAAACTAAATCAAAAGCAGCCGCAGGCAAACCAGTAGATTCAGCAGCAGCGTGAACCCAAGTCGGAGACTTTTGATTTAAAAATTCAGATTCTCGCTGTTGGGAACGGTATTTAGCAACTGCTAAAAAATAAGGCGACAATTCCACCCCAGTCATCTTCGCTTCCGGGTAAACATCCCCAAGAGCAAAGGTACTCATTCCCACACTGCATCCTAAATCAACAATATCCTGCGGTGAAGAAGCAATCTGAGATTTGATGACCTCGTGATAGCTGGCGCGGAGTTTTGCATCGCCTTCTGCACCTGCTTCCGGCCAAATTGTGGCGTGAACTGTACGGGCGGCAACTTCAACTTCTGTAGCAGCTTCCCAGCTCATATTACCTTGTTCGTAAGCGTGGAATGAAGTTAGATAATATTTTGGGTAAACAAGATCTGGATTTTGGACGCTGAGCAATTCTGCGTCCCAATTCCGAGCTAAAAGTGCTTGGGATTCTTGTCGCCAATGCACTCCGATTTTTTCTGCTCTTTTTATCATCATTTCCCGCGCTTGGTGCTTGGCTAGATTAGCCAAAGGCTTGATGGAAAGTACGCTATTTACTAAACGCGAGGCTACTCCCGGAGTTTTGTTAACTGCAACAGTCATATTTTATGTTTTTCTATTTTCCGCCATTTATTTTAACACGTTTAGGCGATTTGGAGTCGGTCAATATAATGAAACTTAACTTTGTGCTAGCGAGTGAAATGCAAATTTTTTGTGGAAAAGACTTTTTTTAATGTACCGCAGAGGGCGCAGAGAACGCAGAGAAGCGAGAAGAGAGAAAAGATCAGAGGATTGCAAAACTGGATCTCGTCGTGTAATATTTATTTGCGCTTATCTAATTTTTTCTGGGGAATTAACCTGGAATCTGGAATCGGATTGGCAGAAGTTGGAGTATTTGGAAGAACACTTTAAATCTGGCTATTCAGGAGTTTGGGATGAGCAAATCTATTGTGGAATTGGTTAACAATTTGCCGTCTGGTGGTGTCACTGTGAAGATGCTCAAATCTCTCGATTTTGTAGTTCCGGGGGAGTGGAATAATCTAACGGGTTTTGATAATACTATTGAAGCGGTGACAGGGGAAACAAAGCGCAAATTAGTTGGTAAAATTCGCGATCGCGCGATCGAGCTTTACGCCAACCCCAACGAGCCATATCAAGGGGTAGTAAGGCTTTACCAGTTAGCAGACAGCGCTGACAGTGCGTTAGGTGCAACGGCTATGGCCAGTAAAATCAGCGAAAACATTGGCTTTCTTTCCTTTCTGAACCGCCTCACTCCCAAAGCTGACACAACTCAAACGATCGACTTGTGCGTCAAAGTGGCGATCGAGCTAATTGCCTTCTGCAAACTTAACAATATTTCCCTTGACAATGTGGGAAGCTTTGCTAATTATTTATCCAATTACAAAGGCGAATCTCTGATGCGGATGGCTGCATTAGTATGCGCTGACGGTTTAATTCCCCTTGGCCCGGACTTCCTTAGAGTAGCGCAAAATACCCTAGGTGGCTTGAATCATTCAGCCTTGCAGCAAAACTCAACATTCCAAAATATCAGCAATCTAATTCCCGGTGCAAATAATTCACAAAAGTTCGGATTTGTGACAGCAACTTTCGCCTCAGCGCAAGGTTGGATGAACAATTTAGTACAGTCTCGCGGCTTAACTCCCGCCACAGTTTTAGGCAATCTCAAGCAATACGTTGATGTTATCGATGACAAATTGGATTATGTCGCTGCGTTTTTGGACATGACTACCAATTATTACGAACATACGGGAATTCAGACAGTTGCTCGCCAATTGATCGATCGAGCTTATGCTGAAATAGCCTCTGGCAGATACTAGAAAAGTCGTTCTCAGGTGAGGGAACAGAGCGAGGCAGAGCCTCGGTATCTGCGTTCCCAGGCAGAGCCTGGGGACGAGGGGAGAAACTTCGCAATGTGAGTTAAAATAAGCTGATTATGTTTAGCAAACCTCTTTTAATCGCATTGTGAAAAACAAATCGCTTCCTTCATCCGTAACAGTCAAGCTAGGCAAATTTGTCTGGACATCAATGTGGCAATTAATGATGTCAAAACTAGCGCCGCCCGATCGCACGGGAGCATACATTCGCCCCAGCAGCAGTTTCCGCAACTTTGTCAGCACTGCACCAGACAACCCTCACGGGCCCGCTGCGGGACGGTATCGCCTCTTCGTGGGTACGGGATGCCCTTGGGCGCACCGCACTCTGGTGACGAGGGCGCTCAAAGGGCTTGAAGATGCGATATCGGTGTCTGTTGTCTATCCCTCTGAAGGGGGAATGTGGGTGATGGAGTCGGAGACTTTTGGCTGCAACACGATGCCGGAACTTTACCAGTTGGCTTTACCGGGCTATCAGGGGCGGTTTACGGTGCCGGTGCTGTGGGATGACTCGACAAAGACGATCGTCAATAACGAGAGTTCGGAAATTATTGTGATGCTAAACTCCGAGTTTAACGAGTTTGCTAGCAATCCTCAAATGGATCTTTATCCTCTGGATTTGCGATCGCAAATTGACGAGTGGAATGAGAAGATTTACCAATCGGTGAATAACGGTGTTTATCGCTGCGGTTTCGCGCAATCTCAAGCTGCTTATGACTCGGCTTGCAGTGAATTGTTTGCTGTTTTAGACGAGATCGATCGATCGCTCTGGAGGAGTCGTTACCTTTGTGGCGATCGGGTGACTTTAGCAGACGTGCGGCTTTTTACTACTCTATTCCGTTTTGATGCAGTTTACTACAGCTTGTTCAAATGCAATGTGCGCCGCATTCAAGATTACGAGCATTTGGGAGCTTATCTGCGCGATTTGTACCAGTTACCGGGAGTTGCTGGCACTTGCGATTTGGAGGCTGTGAAGCGCGATTATTACGGCAATTTGTTCCCGCTGAATCCCGGCTGCATTATCCCCGCTGGGCCCGATCCGGCGAGTTTGCTCAAAGCTCACGATCGCGCAGGGATCAGAAACCGGGTTTCTTAACAAAATCGGGCGTGAAGATGCCAGAATTATCGCAGAAACCCGGTTTCTAGGATGCTTGGGCGATCGCGTGGGGACTCAGAAACCGGGTTTCTTACCCAAATCGGGCGTGAGGATGCCAAAATTATCGCAGAAACCCGATTTCTTGGCTGAGGGTCGATCTTGTTAATGCCAACTCTACAACTGCCGTATTCTTGATGATTAACTACTCATCAACAGTCATATCTTCAAACAAAATAGGTTCAATTCGCTTCAATACTTCCTTAACTAAATCTTCTGGACATTCACCAATCAAACTTGCTTGCCTTGAGCGATAATCTTGCATAACGGAGTTGATCAGTCATAATTACACCTGTTACCGCTTCACCTTCAGGAATGGGAACATAAAACGGATTTTTGCGTTGTGTGGTGCTAATCGGACAGACAAACACAAACCCCATTTTTCGGTTAAATTTAGTTTGACTTACAACCAGTGCAGGTCTAGTACCCATTTGTTCGTGTCCGGCTTGAGGATCGAAATTGAGGCGAATGAAATGACCTCGTTCTGGGATATATTTTACCAAAATTCTTCTCCTTCTGGTTTTCCCCAAGAGATTTCTTCGCTGGGTTCTATTTCGCCTGCTAATAATTCATCTAGGGTATATTTGGAAATTTTCTGATTTACAGGTTCTATGACTATTTTTCCATTTTCTATACGGCAAATTACTGCATCATCTACTTTCAGGTTGAAATATTTTACAATATAGTCCGGTATTGGCAAAGCTAAGGAATTACCCAAGTTGCTGATGTTTATTTTTGCTGTCATATATTATTCACCACATAAACAGTTCTTTGTCAACATAAACATATTTCCCCAAAACCGTCAGTGGTATCATCTCCCCTCTCCCAAGTAAATCAATTGAAACCCCATCTCTAATCAATATTTTAAACAATTCCTCGTCATCTTTTATTAAACTAGCATCTAATTCAATAACTTGACCTTCTTCCCCCATTACCTCCAACAAATCAGAAGTAGATACTTGAAATATTTCCTGATTACACCGCGCAGTCAAGCAATTGCCGTAACTTCCCGTAGCTTCAATATCAGATATTACCCATTGCTTTAAGAGATAATTTTTGTCTAAATACTCAATGATTTTTGCAACTTTCAATTCCAGTGTTTCTTCTGCTTCCGGGCAAAGAGTCACAGCCCATTTTTGACCGATATTATAGGTAATAGCCGACTTTTCAGATTTCATAGTGCTTCCAAGATTCTACTTCTAGTAGGAGTACCACCAGTGGGATTTGGTATCCACCGATGTTGATGCGGTGGCGGCAGATGATCTGGACGGGGATTGCCATTAGGATAGGTGGGACTGGTAAAATCAATATCTCTTACGGGTTGCCCTGACTCATCAAACTCTCGCGCCTGATAAATCCTCTGGTTATAAGTATCCCATCTTAACTGAGAATCAGGGCCTAGAGCATTCGGATCGGGTCTTGATTCCCCAAGTCGTGGCGGTTGCTGGTTTTTCAGCACCAGTCTGCCATCTGCATAGCGTGAGTGAACTGACAATCTAAGTTTATGCTTTTTACTCAATCAACTTAATTATTATCTCACTTTTTAGAAGGCAATTAGTAGAGATGCGCGATCGCCCGTGCTCAGAAACCGGGTTTCTCCATAAATCTCTGTGATTATCGAAATTGAAGCGAATAAAATGACCTCGTTCGGGGATATATTTTAGCAAAATTCTTCTCCTTCTGGTTTTCCCCAAGAGATTTCTTCGCCCGGTTCTATTTCGCCTGCTAATAATTCATCTAGGGTATATTTGGAAACTTTCTGATTTACAGGCTCTATGACTATTTTTCCATTTTCTATACTGCAAATTACTGCATCATCTGCTTTCAGGTTGAAATATTTGGTTCTTCAGTACGTAGTATGCTAAACAACCCAAAATCAAGCTGTAAACCTTGTTAAATAAGGATTAAACGAAATATCGCTCATTCTAGCCCAATTCATCTAAATAAATAGTCAAAACCTTTGCTCCGCAAAGGTTTTGACTACATTTCTATACAAGTTGGCATACCAAGTAATGAAGAGCCATTATTTTTTGTATACTCATCCAAAGATTTTATAATAATTAGGATCTTTTTTAATAAAAACTCTCAGTCTAAATAATCGATAATAAAACACAACCTGTTTACTTAGTTTGTTGTTAATTTTCTCCCAAAGGGAACGTTTGGGATATTCAATCTGTTTATGGATGTCGAAGTAAATTTGTTTCTCCTGAATAATTGCTTGTCCATTTTGGATTCTTACTCGTTCAATATTATCCTTAAAGAATGGAAATTTGTCTTCGCGAAAAAAATCAAATGTCATCCCAATTCGAGCCGCAGCTAGCCCCATAGCATAACCCTCACCATGATAGATTTCTTGCATTTCAAAAAAGTAAGAAATTGTCTGCCAAAGTTCAAAAAATTCCCCTTCTAATCCATTCTGTCTCTTCATGACAAACATAAACTCGTGAAGCCACTTCACTTGTTGAATATCAATATTTAGTTTTTGCCCTGCTGCTTTTATAACTTCAATTTCTTTCGGATTTTTAATGTTTTGTATGCGTTTGACCAAATCAGTACCTGCTCTTGCTGTAATTCCAGGAGACCAATTCATTTCTTCTACTAGAGGGCCTAGCAATCTAACATCAGAGTCTAAAAACATACAACTCTCAAATAGTGAGAGAGCTTTTTCAAGAACGAAACGTTTGTCATGATACCCTTTCACACTCTGGAGGTGGTGCTTGAACACCAGAACATGAGGGAAATTTTTAAACTGCTCTGGTTGATCGCTTAGGATACATAAAGTTGTGGAAGGCATATGGGTCTGGATATCTTCAGCTAGCATCTTTACATGAGCACGATACCTATCACCTACAGCTAGAGTACAAAAACAAAACTTTTCAGATGTGTCCATATGATTTGATCGCAAGAGATGTGAGTTAAACTTGCAGAAATTTTTCGTGAATCTAACTTATGAAAATATTTTATGTTGACACCCTTATTACGATCAGGTGATAATTTAACAGCACATCCCTCGTTCCCAGGCTCTGCCTGGTAACTGATATCCAGAGGCTGAGCCTCGCCCCAACCCACCAACAAACCCTCCATTCCCTTCTAGGCCCTGCCTGGTCCCTCGTTCCCAGGCAGAGCCTGGTAACGCATATCCAGAGGCTGAGCCTCGCCCCAAGCCTTAAACAAACCCTCCATTCCCTCGTTCCCTCGTTACCAGGCTCTGCCTGGGAACGCATATCCAAAGGCTGGGCCTCGCCCCAACCCTTAAATAAACCCTCGATCGCCCCAATGGGAAGAAGCAGATACAAAGTAATATATTCCGACAACCAACCGCACTTTGTCACCTCTACAATTATCAACTGGATTCCTGTATTCTGTCAAGCAGAAATAGCACAAATAGTCTTAGATTCCTTAAGTTTTATGCAACGGGAGAAGCGTTTAGCCTTACACGGTTACGTTTTGATGGAAAATCACTTGCACTTAATCGTAACTTCTTCTGAATTGTCAACACAAATGATAAATTTTAAATCATTTACAGCTCGCTCCATAATTGAATTGCTTGAAAAAAATCAAGTTAGAAACATCCTCGATCAACTCGCATTCTATAAAAAGCTACACAAAAAAGACCAAAAATATCAGCTATGGCAAGAAGGGTTCCACCCGCAAGCTATTTTGGATGAGGCAATGCTGTTGCAAAAATTGAAGTATATCTACAATAATCCTGTTATACCAATTTAATGTGAAGTTGCACATATCTCGATCCCCCTAAATCCCCCTTAAGAAGGGGGACTTTGATCGGAATCTTGCCCCCCCCTTACTCAGGGGGGCTAGGGGGGATCGGATTCTATGCAACCTCATAAAAAATTGGTATTAGGCGCGGCTATGTTGACGATCCAGCTTGTTGGAGATATTCTAGTTATCGAAATTATATGGGTCAGGATGGATTGTTGCCAGTTGATTTGATTGATTGTTGAGTCGGATGATTTGTTTGAAGGAGCGAGGCAGAGCGTCTGGATATGCGTTACCAGGCTCTGCCTGGTAACGAGGAATTTTGTTTGAGTCCCTCTCAGCTCGGACTTTGTTTCTTTAGCCCCGAATTCTATTCGGCGGGTTCTGTTCTGTAGGTTCCTAACTTCCCGATAAAATCTCTTCGAGTGCTAATTTCAGCGTCGGATATTGATATTGAAAACCACTAGCTAAAGTTTGTTTCGGCAACACTTTCTGCCCTTCCAAAACAACTTTTGCCCCATCTCCCAACAGCATTTCTAAAGCAAAACTTGGCACCGGCAACCAAGAAGGCCGCTTTAAAACTTCCCCTAAAGTTTGGCACAATTCATTCATCCGCACCGGATTCGGTGCTGTCGCATTCAAAACGCCTTCAACTTGCGAATTTTGCAAAGCGTACAAAATTAAATCAACCACATCCTCGCGATGAACCCAAGAAAACCACTGTTTCCCAGTGCCCAGCGGCCCGCCTGCAAATAGTTTAAAAGGTGGCAGCATTTTTGCCAACGCGCCTCCCATTCCCAAAACTATCCCCAGCCGCAAAATTGCTAGCCGCGTTCCCGCATTTTTGACAGGTTGGGCGGCTGCTTCCCAGTCTTTGCACACTGTTGCTAAAAAATCGTTTCCTGCGAGGCTCGTTTCGTCAAACTCAGCGGTTTCGCTGGTTCCGTAATAGCCGATCGCCGATGCGCTAACAAACACCGATGGTCTAGGATTAGCATTGACGATCGCCTCCACCAATTTTGCCGTCGTCAGTCTGCGACTGTCCAGAATTGCTTGCTGGCGCGCCTCCGTCCACCTTTCCTCCGCAATCGGAACCCCTGCTAAATTGACAACAGCGTCGCAGCCCGCGATCGACTTTTGCCAATCACCAGACTCCGCAGGAGTGTAGGCGACAACTTCCAAATTCGGATAAGCTGAAGCCGGAAAAACTCGGCCAGCCTTCGCCGCATCCCTGCTCAAAACCACCACTTGATGTCCCGCAGCTTGCAGCTTCTCCACCAGCCGGCTACCTACAAATCCCGTTGCTCCCGCGATCGCTACTTTCATCTTTTACCAATAATGCACAGTTCTAGCAGTTTAGACGATCGTCCAAACTTGTTTTGAATTATACAAAAATAAAGAGCCGGCCCGATCGCCTCCCCACAAGCCAAGTGTATTTTCATTAAACTGATAAAGGACGCGAGGAACACAAACCATGCCTGCAAAAAAATCAAAGCTTCTAATTGCTGCCTCCATCGCCGCAGCAGGTAGCGCTGCGGTCTACTTTTACTTCCAGGGTTTGAGCCAACAAGTATCCAACCCTCAAGACAGCGCCAAAGTTGTGCCCGACGAAGCAATGATGGCCGCGTTTATCTCCCCCAATCCCCAAGCGTTGTCAAAGTTGCAGCGATTTGGCACGCCAGGGGCTCAAAAGTTGATTGGTCAGGGTTTGAAGGGCTTTCAAGAACAAAGCTTGGCAGGCACTCAAATCGACTTTGACAGGGACTTAAAGCCTTGGTTAGGGGGGGTGATGGTCGCTTTGCTGCCCCCTGATGCTGTGACGAATACAGAGCCTCCAAAACTGCTGGTAGTAGTCAGCGTGAAAAATAAAATTAGCGCTTGGAATTTTGCTAATAAATTAAAATCTCAGCCCGGTGCAACTACTCAAGAAACCGAGTATAAAGGAGTTAAAATTTTTGAGATTGCAGAGCCAACTGGCAAGCGCTACAGTGTGGCTTTGCTGAACGACCAATTAGTGATGGCTCCTTTGAGAAAGCCTGTGGAATTGGCGATCGATACTTTTAAAGGAGAACCCTCCCTCGCTACGCAGCAGAGTACAACTAAGTTTTTTGCAGAGAGTGCTGGTGTCAAGAATCCGATCGCAACTGTTTATATTGCTGACTATCCTGCTGCAATTGAGCAATTGAAAGCT
Source organism: Microcoleus sp. Pol12B3 (assembly GCF_036701355.1). Taxonomy (NCBI): domain Bacteria; kingdom Bacillati; phylum Cyanobacteriota; class Cyanophyceae; order Oscillatoriales; family Microcoleaceae; genus Microcoleus; species Microcoleus sp. Pol12B3. Next base: position 21,924 of record NZ_JAUBQS010000046.1, on the reverse strand, counting down.
AATTTGCCCGCAGATATCCAGTTGCCTTGGACAGTGTTTTCGCAGTTCAAACAAGTTAAGTCTTTGGTAGCGGGAATTGGAGCAGATAGTGAGGGATTGAGGGTAAAAACTATTGCTCAGTTAGACCCTAAATTTGTGCAGCAAAATCCACAATTCGCATCGAAATTGTTGCCCAGATTTCCTGGTGAAACTATTGCTTTAGTCGGCGGCAAGGGACTAGATCAAATTTGGTCGCAAGCGACAGCCCAGGCAAAAGATAGTCCGGAAGTTGACAGGGGAGTTCAGCAGGTGAGGAGTAGTTTTAAGCGGTTGGATTTGGATGCGGATCGTGATGTTTTTGGTTGGATGAACGGGGAATTTGCGATCGGGGCGATCGGTTCCAATCAAGGGATTTTGTCTCAGTTGGGGATGGGGGCGGCGATGATTTTTGAAACCAGCGATCGCCCTGCAGCGGAAGCAACCTTGAAAAAACTTGATGCGATTGCCAAAAGCAATCCTACAGTCAGCGTTGCCCCCAGACAAGTTCAAGGCAAAGAGGTTACGGAGTGGCAAATACCCCAGCAAGGCACTTTATTCGGACACGGTTGGCTGAATGAAAATTCTGTGTTTGTAGCTTTTGGCGGGCCTTTAGTTGATGTGATTACTTCGACGCCACCGCAACCGTTAAGCAGCAGTCCGAGTTTTCAGGCGATCGCTACTTCTTTACCGCGGGCCAACCAAGGTTACTTTTACATAGATATGGAAAAAACCATGTCTTGGGCTAACCAATATTTGCTCGCAGTACAGCCAAATTTAGTTTCGCCGCCCGCTGCTGAATTGCTCAATTCTCTCCGAGGAGTTAGCGTAGCCACAGCTTCTACACAACCGACAACTGCTGAGTTGGAGATGCTTTTTGCCTTCAAGTCTAACCGGTAATTTTTCCTTCTCTCCTTCTATCCCTTAATATCGTTTCCGGTTGCATCGGAATAATAAAATCGAGTCAACAGTTAACACTCAACCATTCAGTTTTTCGACCCGCCCGTCAACAGTCAACAGTCAACAGTCAACAATGCCGCAGGAGTGCAACCGGAATTGATATAAATCCCGATTCACTGCGCGTGGCCGGAGTTTTTCCTGACCAAAAAAAGATGCTGCCCTCCATAGAGGGCAGCTACTCAAATAAAGCATCTTAAAGTCTCTCAAAACTTCAGAATTAACCTTCAGACATTCCCGATTTATTCGGCAATTGCAAATCATCCGGGTCTACGTAGTGACAAACTGCTTTGTCCATGCAAATCAATGCCCAGCCGGATTTATCGATGCTCATCAACTTGTAAGAAGCTGGCTGAATAAAGAAACCTTTGTGGTTGCGGGTTGCTGGTTTGATGTTAACGTGGCTGTCAGTGCTCATGTTTTTACAACTCCTAGTATTATCGTAGAAAAATCTGAAAACCGCTGAGCGGGTTTGTCAATCGTCTAAGTTTTCAAATACTAGCACTGACTTTCTGAGTTTTCCATAAAGTTATTTATTGATTTATTACGATGTCGTAATAAACCGCAAAACCGATTTCCTCGATCCCCGCCCAAAAATCGACTTGTTTGCGCGGTTACGGCTCCAGAAGCCACTGTTTAACGCGGGCGAGACTCTTCCAGTCGGGTTTTCTCTTTAATCCTTCTTCAAAATTTTTTTTAACTTCGTCGAGCAGCTCTTCCGAAGCCATTAGAAGTTGCTGAGCCACTTCTACGTGGGGGCGCACTCCTTTATCTTTGAGATCCAGGATCGCTACTGCTAGGTTGATGCGAGCTTGGGGGTCGTGAGGGTTCAATTTAACGGCTGTTTTCGCTGCCTTTTGAGCCGGTGCAGGTTTATTTTCCAACAGGTAGAGCCACGCGAGGCTAGCCCAGGCATTGCCATTTTTGGGAGCTTTTTCGCACACTTCTTTAAACACGGGGATCAGATTAGCCGGGGCTTCGCCAGCTTGGTAGCGATCGAAACCGTCTTTAAACAATTCTTCAGGGGTCATTCGATTTTAGATTTTAGATTTGGGATGTTGCACGGAAAAGGGCATGGGGCAGTTAACAACTTTCTGCCCCATGCCCTCTTTTCCGATTTATGTAGAAAAAGAACTGCCACAACCGCAAGTTTGAGTTGCGTTGGGGTTAGTAAACTGAAAACCGCCCCCAATCATAGCATCGCTGAAGTCGAGAACCAAACCGTAGAGATAAAGAATGCTCTTGCGATCGCAAACTACCTGAAAACCGTCGTAGTCGAACACTTCATCGTCGGATTTCACAGTGCTTGGATCTGCGAAATCCATCACGTAGGACATTCCAGAGCATCCGCCCTGGCGCACCCCTACCCGCAAGCAGAGGTCTTTACCTTGTTTTTCTCTCAGGGCTAAAACTTGACGGATAGCAGAGTCCGTCATTTGAATTCCCCGCTTTTGTGAAGTGGCTTGAGTCATAATTTCCGAACTCCTGAGACTGTCTAATGCAAAGAGTTTAATCTTATTGCTCCATTGTACAGGCATTCGCCAGAAGGCATTCGGTTAGATGCTGAAGGCCGAATTTTTAGCTTCTAATTTTTAATTCCCGTGGGGCCTCGTTCCCCAGCTTGATGTCCTCTCCCCCTATAGGGTTTATGATTGAGAAGCAGCGGTTGACCGGCTATCGGCACCGCAACAATGCTTCACCCAACGGGCTTACTCTATGGCAGCGCTGAATCGCTCTACTCTTCGTCGGCTACAAAACTTACCTCAAATTCCCAGCGTGTGGGAGGGCGATCGCCGACCCTTATCTAATGCTGACTCACACATGATGCTAGATGACGATGACGTTCTAGAAGCTGGTGGCGAGTGCATTCTCTGGGTCGATGGCTCCGAAGGAGTCGTGAGGGCTATGGACATGGTAGGCCCAGATGCTGGCCCAGAGGCGATCGTCCGGGCCCTGCTACGGGCAATGGAACATCCCCAAAGTCCGGCTCCCGCAGTCCGCCCCCAAAAAATAGTAGTTAAAAACCGAGAAATTCAATTTTATCTGCGGGGCGTACTTCAAGATTTAAGCATTTCCATTGACTACGTGCCGGAATTGCCCTTAATTGACGAAATATTTCGCGGCATGGAAGAGGTGGCGATCAACAGACCTCCTGAGTTACCCCCTCAGTATGCTGAAGTTTTAATGGAAAAAGCTGCTCAAATTTGGCATGATGCTCCGTGGCGGACTTTGAGCGAACACCAAATTATATCTATTGAAATCAATCAGTGGGATGTCGGCAGCCTCTACGTGTCGGTATTGGGGCAAGCCAGAATGGATTATGGAGTTTTACTGTACCGTTCTCTAGAATCCTTGAAACGGTTTCGAGAACGAGTCGTCAACGATGAATCTTTTGAAGATTTAGAACAGGCTTTTTTAGGGCAAGACTGTTTGTTTGTTACCTTTGAAAGTGCAGCAGATATTGATGAGGACGACGACGAAGAAATTGATTTAGCCGATTTGCCTCCATCGGAAATTGAACCAAATTTCGGCAACCTGCATCCTTTAGAAGGATTGCGATCGATTCTTTACGAAGAAGAAGCTCTCACGATGTTAGTGGCTCTCGAAGCATTTCATCGCTTTTTCCGCAACGGTCGCCGGAAATTGGGATCGGACACTTTTCCCAGTCTTAGCAGCCGCTACCGCATCCCCGTTCCGCAGGCTGACGGAGAAATTCAACAGGTATCCGTTAAAGTTTCCACGATGCCCGAGGTATCAGACGAATTATTACAGATGCTCGGTGATGACGATGATGACGATGATGACGATGATGATGATGAATTTGACACGCCACTGCTGCGGGACGATTTGGTGCCGCAAAATTCATTTTTGAGTCTCGGCGCCGTACCTTGGGAAACGGTAGATTTCCTGCGCCAAAGTGTCCAGTTTCACCAAGGTGCAGAAATTGATATTAATACCGCCGGAGATGGTTTGCCGGTGGTGATGATCCAAACTTCTCATCCGAAGGCAAAAACTATGATTCAGGATTTGAAAGAAGCTGGAGGCGTGAAGGGGATTGGTTTTAATCCGGGCGAAAATCCTTTTCAGGATGAGCAATATGACTTGGGTATTTTGCAAACCAAAAATGGGGAGCTGTATTTGTTTGGAGAGTTTAATGAAGACGATCCGGTGCATCAGGAAGCTCGCAAGAAGTGGGATCGCCGCTGTAAATTAACCAACGGTTGGTGCGGTTTGATTATTGCTAAAGGGTTGATGGGTGCTTCTCGCGGTCAGCCTCAGTTTAAGGATATGATCGCTTTGCTTGAGGTGCGCTGGGTGTCTGCTAAAGAGTTGGGAATTGGGCCGCTTCAGTTGATGCCGATGTTTTGAAGTTAGTTGACTGTTGACTGTTGACTGTTTTAAGAAGAAAGAGGTAAAAGTAATTTGCAAGGTGCGCCGCAGCGCACCGTAGTTCTTAAATTATTAAGGAGAATGATTATGTCAAATTATACTCAAAAGCGAGAAGTGTTAGTCGCCCTTGATGCTGAATTCGCGGAGAAAATAGACCAATTTACTGATAATTGGACGGAGGCGATCGAACAAGCTCTCCGTCTCTGGTACGCTAAGCAAATAGAAGACAAGTTGCGGAAATTTTATCAAAACCGCAGCCAAGAAGATATTGAGGATGAAAAACAATGGTTTAATTTGGTAGAGGAACAGATAGAAGAAACATGGAGCAGCGACGGACTATAACTCAACAGTAAAAACTTATCCCCGCCAAGGTGAGATTTATCTTTCTAGGGCTTTACGTCAGTTAGGAGATACAAAAAAAAGACCTGTAGTTGTGGTTTCTCCCGATATCCGCAACGAGTTTACTGATTCTGTAATTGTTGTTCCTTTCACAAGTAACCTTGCAGGAGTAGAAAATCCTACTCGCGTCTTGATTCCTCCGGGTGAGGGAGGATTGCAAGCTGATTCTCTAGCTGTATGTGAAAACGTTTCTGCTTTGCGGCAGACATTCCTAGAACAAGGTCCTTACGGTCAAATTAGTGCCGATGTCCTAGCAAGAATTCAGAGGGCTGTACAAGTGTCGATCGGCATTTATGAACTTTGAATGTTTCGGAAATTCTAAAATTTGTTACAATCTGTAAAAATACGGGAAAGGATAGGTAAAATGCGGGTTGCGATCGCAGGTGCGGGACTGGCTGGAATGACCACAGCAGTCGATTTAGTGGAGGCCGGCCACGAAGTAGAAATTTTTGAATCCCGCCCCTTTGTCGGCGGCAAAGTCGGCAGTTGGGTAGATCCCGACGGCAATCACGTTGAAATGGGTTTGCACGTCTTCTTCGGCTGTTATTATAACTTATTTGCCCTGATGAAAAAAGTGGGAGCTTTTGACGATTTGATCCTCAAAGAACACGTCCACACTTTTATCAATCGAGGTGGCGAAACAGGTTCTTTAGATTTTCGCTTTCCGGTGGGTGCTCCTTTGCACGGTTTGAAGGCATTTTTCACGACATCTCAGCTATCCGTACAAGACAAAATTCAAAATGCGATCGCCCTGGGAACTAGCCCGATCGTCCGAGGTTTGATAGACTTTGACGGGGCAATGAAAACTATCCGCGATTTGGATAAAATTAGCTTCGCTGACTGGTTCCGCAGCCAAGGTGGCAACCAAAACTCGCTCAAAAGAATGTGGAATCCGATCGCCTACGCACTGGGTTTTATCGACACTGAAAATATTTCTGCGCGGTGTATGTTGACAATATTTCAATTCTTTGCATCAAAAACCGAAGCCTCTGTCATGCGGATGCTAGCCGGTTCTCCCAACGAATATTTGCACAAGCCAATTGTGGAATATTTGGAAAAGAAAGGAGCAAAAATTTACACGCGGCGCAGAGTAAGAGAAATTCAGTTTGAAGAAGGCGAAGAAACCCGCGTAACAGGCTTGCTAGTAGCTAACGGCGAAACAGAAGAAAATATTACCGCCGACGCTTATGTTTTCGCCTGCGACGTGCCAGGAATTCAGAAAATATTGCCCCCAGCTTGGCGCAAATGGTCAGAATTTGACAACATTTATAAATTAGATGCGGTGCCGGTTGCTACAGTACAATTGCGGTTTGACGGTTGGGTAACGGAACTGGAAGACGAAGGCAAGCGCAAACAGTTGAGTCACGCTGTAGGAATCGATAATTTGCTATATTCAGCAGATGCAGATTTTTCTTGTTTTGCAGATTTGGCGCTGACAAGTCCCAAAGATTATTATCAAGAAGGAAAAGGTTCGCTGCTGCAGTTGGTGCTGACACCGGGAGATCCGTTTATTAAACAAAGCAATGAGGCGATCGCCCAACACGTACTTAAGCAAGTTCAGGATTTATTTCCCTCAGCGCGGGAATTAAACATGACTTGGTACAGTGTAGTTAAGCTCGCTCAATCTTTGTATCGCGAAGCACCGGGAATGGATGTTTTCCGCCCTGCTCAAAAAACTCCGATAGCCAATTTCTTTCTAGCAGGAAGTTACACTCAGCAAGACTACATCGATAGCATGGAAGGAGCGACACTTTCAGGCCATCAAGCGGCTAAGGCAATTCTCGAAGCTTACAGTCATTAGTCATTAGTCCTCTCTCGTTTTCTCTTGTTCCCAGGCTCTCCCTGGGAACAAAAAAGAAACAATTCTTCAATCTAAAATCTAAAATCGCATGACTGATTGGTTAGAACACAGTGTCCAAGTAGAAGTAGCAATTCCCATCGAATTAGCGTGGCAACTCTGGTCAGATTTAGAGCAAATGCCGCGCTGGATGAAGTGGATAGAATCTGTTCATGTTCTCGAAGAAGATCCAGAATTGTCTCGCTGGAAACTCGCAACTGGCGGGTTAGAATTTAGCTGGCTTTCTCGGATTCTCAAATTAGTGCCGCATCAGATAATTCAGTGGGAATCGGTAGACGGCTTACCAAATCGAGGTGCCGTAAGATTTTACGATCGCAAAGACAGCAGTATCGTCAAGCTGACAGTGGCTTACGGAATTCCCGGCTGGCTGGGAAAATTGATGGATAACCTATTTCTGGGCCGCGTGGTTGAATCGACAATTCAGGCTGATTTGGAAAGGTTTAAAGAGTATGCTCTGAAAGTGAAAGCCACATCTTAAATTCTGAGGGCTAAAGTCCTGTGGTTTTTAATTGTAACGCGAGAGTCGATCGCCCCCCGGCCTCAGTATCATAGAGATGTGCTGCTGATTCCTTCTCGGTTCAGTTATGAGTTACTGCCTAAACCCCGCCTGTCAAAACCCGCAAAATGCCGATCGTACCCAATTCTGCCTGAATTGCGGCTCCAAACTGTTGCTGAGAGAGCGTTACCGCGCCATCAAACCCCTGGGGCGCGGCGGTTTTGGTCGCACTTTTTTAGCAATAGACGAAGACAAACCCTCCAAACCCCGCTGTGCAATTAAACAGTTTTTCCCGCTATCTCAAGGTACCAGCAGCAGCGAAAAAGCAGCAGAATTATTCAACCGAGAAGCGGTGCGGCTGGACGAATTGGGGAAACACCCGCAAATTCCCGAACTGCTAGCGCACTTTCAGCAGGAACGTTATCAGTATCTGGTACAGGAATTTATAGAAGGTCAGAATTTACAGGAAGAGTTGGCACGGACTGGGCCTTTCAGCGAAAGTCAGATTCTCAGTCTGCTGAAGGATTTATTGCCAGTATTGCAGTTCGTACACGATCGCAGTGTAATTCACCGAGATATTAAACCGCCCAATATTATCCGCCGCCGCATTTCTCAAACTCCCATCATTTATACTTACCCAACATTAACCGGGGAATTAGTTTTAGTTGATTTTGGCGCTGCAAAAGTTGTGGAGGGTTTGAGAGAAACCGGTACAGTCATCGGTTCTCCCGAATTTGTGGCGCCGGAACAAATTAGAGGTCAAGCGGTTTATGCCAGCGATTTGTACAGTTTGGGAGTAACTTGCATTTATTTGCTGACTCAAATATCTCCTTTTGATTTGTTTGATATCAATCGAGATGCTTGGGTTTGGCGAGACTTTTTAAAAGTTCAAATCGATCCGAAATTAAGTCGCATCCTCGACAAAATGATCGAATCAAGTCTCAGCCGGCGCTACAAATCAGTAGCTGAGGTATTGAAAGATTTGCAGCTGCAGTCGGCGGGGGCGGGAACGGGGACACCGCCGCTACCAGCGCCTAAAATTTCCATGCCGCAGAGAACCCCTGCGTTGCAGAATGCAGTGCCGCCAACGGTTGCAGGCACAATTATACCTGTGCCGCCGATGCAGCGGGTTGTACCCGCGCGCGCGCCTACTTGGAGGTGTGTTCACACTCTCGTAGGGCATTCTAATGCTGTCACGTCGGTAGCTTTCAGTCCTGATGGCGCGACTTTAGCTAGCGGCAGTGAGGACAAGACGATTGAGATGTGGAAGTTGGAGACCGGTAAGCGGTGGTACACTCTCACGGGTCATTCTGACTGGGTGACTTGTGTGGCGTTTAGTCCTGATGGCGCTACTTTGGCTAGTGGCGGCCGTGATAAAACAATTCAAATTTGGGATTTGAATAAGGGTAAGTGGTGGTACGCTTTGCGGGGTCACGAAGACAGGGTTTATGCTGTGGCTTTTAGTCGGGATGGTCAGGTTTTGGCTAGTGGCAGTCGGGACAAAACTGTGCAGTTGTGGAATTTGAATAAGGGAAGGCGGATGTCGGCTTTGACGGGTCACGCTGGCGGGGTGGAGGCGGTGGCTTTTAGTCCTGGCGGGGAGTTTTTGGCTAGTGGCAGTCGGGATATGACTGTGCAGTTGTGGGATTGGCAAAAAGGTCGATCGATTTGTACTCTGGCGGAGCACGGGGATTGGGTGCGGGCGATCGTTTTTGCTGCGACCCCCCCCTTGGTAAGGGGGGGTGTAGGAGAAGGATTGACTTCCTCTGTGTCCCCTGCCGGTCAGACCTCCCCCAGCCCCCCCTTGGTAAGGGGGGGAGTAGGAGAAGGATTAATTTTGGCGAGTGGCAGTCGGGATGGTACGGCGAAGCTGTGGCGGGTGGATGCACAGGGGCGAGGGACACTGCTGCGGAGTATGAGGGACAATTCTGGGGATGTTTTGTGTGTGGCGTTCAGTCCTGATGGTCGGGTTTTGGCGACGGGGAGTCGGGATGGCACGATTTATTTGTGGGATGCGGGTACGGGGGGTTTGCTGGAAATTCTGACGGGCCACGGGGGGGAGGTTTTGTCGGTGGCGTTTAGTGCTGATGGAGGGAGTTTGGCTAGCGGTGCGGGCGATCGAACTGTGAAGATTTGGCGGGGGATTGGGCATTAAGGGCGATGTCAAGAGTGCCCGCTTAAAAAAATCTCATATTTCTGCTTGACAGGCGATCGAATGTTCTGCTACATTAGGAATCCGTGAGGACGCATAGCTCAGTTGGTTAGAGCACTACGTTGACATCGTAGGGGTCACTGGTTCGAGTCCAGTTGTGTCCATAAATTTCCATCATTTATAAATCAAGGGTTTTAGGTTTGCCCTCCTACCGAGAGTTTTTTCTTTCCCTAGACAATTAACCTATTAGTTAGATAATGAACTTAAAAATCTGACGCACCCTACTGAATCAGAATCAAATGATATTAATGATATTAGAGCATTGGAGACTTTACCATGACTCAAGCAATATCTAAGTTAATGACTTTTGATGAATTCCTGGAATGGAAACCAGAAAACGGACGCTATTAATTACATAACGGATTTATGGTTGAAATGCCCAATCCAACTGGTAAACATTCAGCGAGTGCGGGTTTTCAGGCGACCGAATTGGGTTTGTAAATCAGGCGATTACAACCAAATTCCTTACTTTATTCCGAAGGAATCTACAATTAAATTTAACGATAACTCTGGCTACGATCCAGATGTGATTGTATTAGATAAACAAGCCGTAGAAGCCAATGAGTCTAGATAGGAAAGAGAATCAGTTATTACTCAGGAAAATTCGATTAAATTAATTATTGAAATTGTCAGCACAAATTGGCGGGATGATTGTGCACATAAAATGATTGAGTGTGAAGCATTAAGCATTCCTAAATATTGGATTGTAGATTATTTGGGTTTAGGGTGTAGCCGTTATATTGGTTATCCTAAACAGCCTACTTTATCGGTTTATCAGTTAGTAGATGGTGAGTATCAAATTAAGCTGTTTCGGTCAGAGGAAAGGATTGAATCAGCGGTGTTTCCCGAGTTAAATTTGACCGCTAAGCAAATTTTTAACGGTGGATAAGTGCGGAGGCGATCGCATAGCTAAGTTGGTTAGAGCACTACAATGCCATTGTAGGGGTCACTTTTTAGAGTCCAGTTTTGTCACCTAAAACCCGCCCACAAAGCGGGTTTTGTTGTTTCTACAACCAAACTGGTGGATTTGGCATTATTAATTAGGAATGACAGAATATGTCTAGGCCAGAGATTTAGTACAGTCGCCACGTTTCGTCGAGGCTGTTGCTGGGCAGTTGCGTAGTTTGCATGAGTTCGGTGTTAAAGAAACGATAGCCCGATTCTCGTCGGCACTATCCCCATCCGTGAACAAAGCGCAAGCAAGCAGAAAAAGAAAGAGAACAACAGTTAGAATGCGATCGTCTTGCACGGCCTCAAGCACAAGCCGCTAACCGGATTCAAGACGAATTTTTAGCGGTGCTGTCCCATGAGTGGCGATCGCCCGTGTGCTTAAACACTGAATGACTTAGGTTTTGGGCATATTATATCTTGATTCCCTAACAATAACTGGCATAATAGGTAAATAGGCAGGACTAACCGCAATGAATGTAGAACGTACACACTCCTTGAATCATGGACAAGAGCTTACTGTAAATTTCCCTCAAGAGCTATGTACGCACTGCCCAGCACTCGAAGTACGACGATTTGCGGTGATAGTCGCTCACATGACTGAGGCTTTTATTTCTATTAATTCAGAGTGGCACTGCACCTATGTCAACTATAAAGCAGAGCAGCTTTTAAACAAGAAGTGGCAACACCTGATAGGCAAAAATATATGGACTATATTTTCGGTCGATCTTACTTCTGAGCTATATAAGTATTGTCATCAAGCGATCGCAACGCCAAAGGCGATCGAGTTTGAAGAACACTACCCCTCACTCAACAAGTGGTTGAGAATTCGCCTCATCAAGAGTGAAAATGGCTTACTTATTTACTTCCAAGATACGACTCAAACATCTCAACTAGATCGACAATTGAAAGCCGAAATCGCCAAATGCCAGCAGGTGGAAGCCACTCTCCAGAAAAAACAGGACTTTTTGAAGGCAATTCTAAACAACGTTCAAGCTGGCATTGTAGCTTGCGATGCCGAGGGCATATTGACGGTATTTAACCAAGCAGCTAAAGATTTTCATGGACTACCTCAGCAGCCAGTTCCACCGGAGCAATGGGCCCAGTATTATAACTTGTATTTGCCCGACGGCAAAACACCCATGAATACAGAGGATATTCCCCTGTTCCAGGCATTGCAAGGACAGAACGTTCGTGATGTGGAAATGATGATTGTTCCGCAGCATGGAACGGCGCGAATGCTGTTAGCAACTGGACAGGCAATTATTGCCGCAAACGGCGAAAAACAGGGTGCTGTTGTCGTGATGCACGACATTACACAACGCCAGCAGGCAGAAACTGCTCTGCGTGAGGGTGAAGCGCAATTATCTAGCATCTTCCAAACTATTCCTGATGGCATCACCATTCTAGATTCTACCGGACAGATTATTGCCGCGAATAAGGCAGCAGAGAGGATTTTAAGATTAACTAGCAGCGACATTCTGGAGCGAGGCTATAACGATCCATCCTGGTTCATTACAACCGTGGAGGGTCATCCTTTCCCAGAAGAGGAACTCCCATTTGCGAGGGTTATGCAAACAGGTGAGCCTGTTTATGGTATTGAACATGGCATTAGCCATGCCGATGGAACTCGCAGGATTCTCTCGATCAATGCTTCCCCTTTGTTTGACGCAGAGGGACAAATTATCAATATCATTGCTGCTTTCAGCGACATTACTGAACGCAAGCAAACCGAAGACGAACGAGTACAGCTTGTTCAAGAACAGGCAGCCCGTGCTTTAGCAGAGGTTTCTCAGGAAAAATCAGCATTTTTAGCCCAAGTGAGTGCTGTCCTTTCCTCTTCACTAGAGTATGAACAAACTCTCCAAAGCGTTGCAAAGCTGGCAGTTCCTTATTTTGCAGATTGGTGTAGTGTCGATCTGCTGAATGACGATCGCACAATTGGCCGGGTTGCAGTTGCTCATTCAGATCCCGAAAAAGTGAAGTTTGGCTGGGAGTTGGCTCAACGCTTTCCCAGACATCTCGATGATGGGTATGGCATTGCTAAAGTGATGCAAACAGGACAGGTTGAAATTGGGATTGAGATTACAGATGAACAGTTAGTTGCCGCAGTGCCGAATGCTGAATACCTGGAAATCATACGTGGAGTTGGGTTAAAGTCCTGCATCATTGCACCGCTACAGGCACGCGGGCGCGTGTTGGGTAGCATTACCTTTGTGTTTACTGAATCCGATCGCCGCTATCGCCTAGAAGACATTCCCTTGGCGGAAGATTTGGCTCAGCGAGCAGCGATCGCCATTGATAACGCTCGTCTCTATAATGAAACACAACAAGCGAAATTAGCCGCCGAACTCGCTGCTAACCGGACGGCTCGACTGCTGACGGTGATGACAGCTTTGTCTGAATCCCTAACCTCGGCTCAAGTGGCTCAGGTGATTATTGAACAGGGAATGTCCGCACTCGGAGCAAGTTGTGGTTTGGTTGCGGTATTAAACCAGGATGCAAGCGAACTGGAGATTATTAAAGCCATCGGGTACGAGCACGTAGCAGAATTTCAGCGCAGTTTTTCGATTCATGCACCCTATCCTCTGGCAGAAGCCGTGCGAAGTGGGCAACCTGTTTGGCTAGAAACTATCGAAAACCGAATTGCCCGTTATCCTGATTTAGCCCAAGCTTATGCCAAGGCTGGTTCAAAAGCCTGGATTTCAGTGCCATTGTTGATTGAAGGACAAGCCGTTGGTGGACTGTCGCTGAGTTTTTCCACCCTTCCCCAGCTTTGTGAGAGCGATCGGGCTTTCGTTTTGGCACTGGCACAGCAGTCAGCGCAGTCGATCGACCGAGCACGGCTCTACGAGTCAGAATCGCAAGCACGGACACAAGCAGAAGCAGCTAACCGAATTAAAGATGAGTTCTTAGCTGTCTTGTCGCACGAATTGCGAACTCCGTTGAATCCGATTCTGGGTTGGACTCGGCTGCTGCGAAGGGGAACCTTGGATTCTGGCAAGACGGCGGTAGCTCTCGAAACAATTGAACGCAACGCCGAGTTGCAAGTTCAACTGATTGAGGATTTGCTAGATATTTCTCGCATTCTGCAAGGGAAGCTGAGTTTGAACTCTACTCCTATTAATTTGAAAACAACTCTTAAAGCTGCGATCGAAACAGTTAGTTTAGCCGCCGAAGCGAAAAACATTCAACTTCAAACTCAGCTAGAACCCAATGTCGGCGATGTGTTAGGAGATGCTACCCGATTGCAACAGGTTGTCTGGAATTTGCTCACCAATGCCATTAAGTTTACCCCCACTGGAGGTAGAGTTGAAGTTGAGCTAAAAAAAATTGATTCCTTTGCTCAAATTCAAGTCAGGGATACAGGGAAAGGGATTAAGCCAGAATTTATTCCCTATGTATTTGACACATTTCGACAAGCCGATAGCAGTATTACGAGAACATTTGGTGGATTAGGGCTGGGATTAGCGATCGTGCGTCACGTCGTTGAGCTACATGGTGGAACTGTCAAAGCCGAAAGTTTTGGAGAAGGACAGGGAGCAACATTTACTGTCACACTTCCTTTATTCGCCAGAAGCAATTATGCAAACAGCGATCGCAACGATAATCTCTCACTCAAATCTCACTGTTTACCATTGGCTAGATTATGTATCCTGGCCGTCGATGACGAAGTAGACAATTTAGAGTTAGTTCAATGTATTTTGGAGGAAGCGGGAGCCACAGTTATCTCTGTATCTTCAGCAAAAGATGCACTACAAAAACTCAATGAATCTAAGCCAGATGTTTTGATTGCTGATATTGGAATGCCACAAATTGATGGCTATATGTTGATTCGTCAAGTGAGACAACTTTCCACACAGGAGGGAGGAGAGATTCCCGCGATCGCCCTGACAGCGTATGCAGGGGAGACCAATCAAAAGCAAGCACTAGCAGCCGGATTTCAAAGGCATCTTCCCAAGCCTGTTGAGCCTGAAACATTAGTGGAGACAATTGAGAAATTGCTTCATCCAATAGAGTAATATTAACTACGGTTGCACTCCTGATGATTGTTGACTGTTAGCTGTTAACTGTCAGTCGAAAAACTGAATGAGATAAATTCCGCTTGCATCGAAATAGTCAAATCCAGTCAACAGTCAACAATTCCCGCTGGATGGTGCAACGAAAATTGATATAATTCATCGGCGTTAATCTGTGTTTGTCTGCCCTCATCTGCGGTAAAAAAATAGAATTTTAGCAAGCGCAGATGACAAAGGATTAACGCAGATAAAGAGTAGAGAGATAGGAGTAATTCTGATGCTAACAGATTTGATATGATGGTTGAGTAAGGATTTCAAATTGATTATTCGAGATGTCTTTTGAGTATAGTCGGGGAAGAAAATGTCACGAATTGAGGGCTAGCCTAATGCTGCTTGGCTTAGATGTATGAATAGGCTCTGCTAAGGCATTGCTCCCCAAACCCGATAATATATCCTTGACGCTTGCCCTGGACCCACAACGCGGGAAATTTTAACTTGGCCCCACAGTTGGGAAATTCCGATCGCAACCTTAAGCAATGTCGATCGCCCCCAGCCCACCAGTCCGCCAGTCCATCTCAGGACACGGCACCGCGCCGTGTCCTTAGCCGTAACTTATCGGCGACAGCCTTCGGCGATCGCCCTTAACACCGCTAGCCGCACTTCTGGATGAGATTTCTCAAGCCCGTTAGCCCGAAAAATCCAGTGTCCGCCGCCCGCGTGTTCGATCGCAATCTTCTGTCCGTCAGGCAAAACTATTTGCCACCAATTCAACACTGTGGCTTTAATAAGGTGGCACTGAATTTCGTTCAGTTGAACCTCCATTAATTTCAGTTGACGCATGATTGGATTTTGGGCAGATGACTTCATGATTTTTCTCATTAAATGAATTCGACTGTTTCTCGGCTTTGATTTCACTTTGCCGATTTTTGAACTTAACTTCACCTTCCGAAGTTTTCGCCTTAACTTCCCTTTCCGAAGTTTTCGCCTTAACTTCTCTTTTACCACCTTTAGGGTCAACTTTGACTCCAAAACCTTTAGACTTAACTTTTCCTGGGGCAGAAGTTGAAGTCTGTTCCGTTGCCGGCTTCTTAAACTCCGCGTCTAATTGGTCTAAAATCTCCTCTTGTTCGGGAGTATGTTCTGCTGGCTGGTCTAAATTTCTGGGATTGTATTCGCCAACCAACCTTGCCAAAAACTCCGAAATTGACAGTCCGGCTGCGGCTGCTTTTTTCGTTAAAAGGGCGTAGGTGTCGGTTTTAATGCGAATTTGTTTTAGCCGGAGGTTGGGATTGTTGTCAACTGTTTCGGCAATAGTTACTGCGGTAATCCTTTCTTTGGGGATGACATCGACAACTTCTTGCCACTTTTCCTGTAAACGACAGTCGCCATATTGGTCGGTAATTGCGTGTTTGAACAAAGGAACAACTTGAGCGACGCAGCTAGGCAAAATCTCAAATCCGGCTTTAATTAAGCGCAGGCAAATGCCAGCAGCTTTGATAATTTGCGTGCAGTAAAAATACTGCCTGCCTAATGCTTGTTCGCAGTAAGTTTTAAAAGTTTTGAACTTGTTTTTGTACAATCGCAGTTTTCGGATCGCGTCCAGCATGATTCCTTGACGCACGTAGTCTAGGAATCCCCTTTTAATTTCGCCTGTCAGGTAGTCTAAATCGTGAAAGGGAGATTGATTCTGGATTTCTTCTTCAAAGTCTAGCAGCGGGCCTGCAAAGTGAAAGTTGGAGGCGACATCGCCTAGGTAGAAGTTGTCAATAGATGTGGGCATGATCGGGAATGGTTCGAGAAATGGCACGATAGCACGGAAGTTGTGCGATCGCAAAGGAGAAGTTTTGGTCTGGATCTTTGATACAATTTTGAGTTGTGTTGTCCTGTGAGGTCGATCGACCTTTTACATGACATCACCTCCTCGGCCTTGAGGAAAAGAGGCTTGAGGTATGCGCCCAAGCCGCAAAAATACGCTTGGGTATGCAGGCACGATTGATAGACACGAAAAATAAGGCGGTCTTTCAAACCTGCATTTTGACGAAAGTAGGCTCGCCAGGGGGCCTTTGTTTGGTCGCTATACATGAAGTCTACTTCATCTAAACAACCATGTCAAGAGGTTCGCTTCATGAAACAAACTTCATGCACTGTGGAAGAAAATTTGCAAGAAAAGGACAAGTCTCCATTAAGGCTTCTCAGAGAACAAGCTGGCCTAACCCGCCCTCAAGTCAAACAACATATCGGCGTTTCTGAGCGGATGCAAGCTGACTGGGAATCAGGAAAGTCCATGCCAAATGTTGAAAACGTAGCTGCACTGGCTAACCTGTACCAGGTTTCTCTAAAAACTATGTTTGAGCTTTTAGGATTAGATGTAACCAAAATTCCCGATGACTTACCAAGTCGATAGCTCTCGCCTAACGACAACTAACCTGCAGGGGTTCGGAAATGTCTAGGGAAAAGCGCTTGAGTCATGCGCCCAAGCCCGGAAAATACTAAGGCTATAATTAAAAACTCAGAAGCCCGATCAACCTTTCATCCCTCAATCCGTAATTTTCGCTCTCAGAGCTTTAATCTGCCCTCGCTTGGTTTTGCTGTCGAGACGCTTGCGCTGGGAACTGCGAGTTGCTTTGCTGGGTTTGCGCCTTTTCGGTATGACGATCGCACTTTTAATCAGTTCTTGCAGCCGTCTCAAAGCCTCTTCCCGGTTTTGTTCCTGGCTGCGGTGTTCCTGCGCCTTGATGACAATCACACCTTCGGAGGTGATGCGCTGGTCGTTGATTTGCAACAAACGCTCCTTGTAGCGATCGGGCAATGAGGAAGCTGGGATATCAAAGCGCAAGTGAATCGCACTCGCCACCTTATTTACATTTTGCCCCCCCGCACCTTGAGAGCGAATCGCACTAATCTCGATTTCGCGATCGTCTATGAACACTGTATTAGAAATTTGTAGCATGATCCATCATCAGTGAAATTAAAGATACTGGGAAAGCAGTGCATCTTTTATATATAACTTAGTTTAGTATATAAGTTATTTACAGTTCTTAGCTGTCAAGATAAATTCGATGAGTTTTTTTCTATCCCACAACTCTACGTCGTTAGATTTAGCAAGATTGTAAGCATTTTCTGTAAATCTGTTGTTCGTGATTACTCTTCCTTTATTTCCTTTGTAATGTCTGACCGCTCCCGCTACTTCTTGAACTGCTTTAATTCCAACTGGATTTTTGCTTCTTTTCGCTTGAACCACAGTTTTTAATCCATCTTTGTATAAAATTAAATCCGCCCCATAATCTTGACTATCTTGAGTTAAAGTAACACCATAACCAAAGTTTCTAAAATGAAACTCTAAAAATTTTTCAAACTCTTTGCCCGTCATCTCATCCACTTCCAGAATACCACTGTCTAATAAACGCTGTTTTTCCTTTTCTTCTTTCAATGTATCCAATACCGATGTCGCAATCACACCCAAAACGGCAGCGGCTCTTCCAATAAAAGATTTCATAAAATTACATTTTTTTAATAAGGAGTAATTCTGATGGTAGCAGATTTGCTCAGTATAGTTATTTACTAAGATAACAAGTAAGTTCACAAGTACCTTGTGAGCTTACTTAGTGATTCTTTTAGATTTCCGATCTAGGAATTGGGCTTTTTGTCTGCACTCAAGTTCAAGTATGGTTCAAAGAGTCAGGCGAAAGTCAAGGGATGTTATAGTTGAAAACTGTAACAAAACTTTAATCACACCCAAACCGGAGTTTTAGAAAAAATTAATGGGGATACAGTGACAATGGGCAAGGCTGTAGCCTAAGATCGCCTTAAATTGTCAGTATCATCTCAAGGCAAGGGTGAAAAATGGCAGATATCAACGGCACGATGATGCAATATTTCCACTGGTACATTCCCGATCGAGGAACCCTGTGGGATGAGGTGAAAAATCAAGCGAAAGAATTGGCTGATGCGGGTTTTACGGCACTGTGGCTGCCCCCAGCTTACAAAGGAATGGGCGGGCAAAGCGACGTTGGATATGGGGTTTACGACTTATTTGATTTGGGAGAATTCGACCAAAAAGGTTCAATTCGCACCAAATATGGTACTAAGCAGGAATATTTGAATGCGATCGCAGCCCTGCACCAATCTCAGATCCAAATCTATGCCGATGTAGTTATCAACCATAAAATTGGTGCAGATGCAGCAGAGATATTTAAGGCAACTCCTTATCCTTACCACGATCGGCTAAATCCCAAAGGTTGGTTGCAAGAAATCAAAAGCTACACTCATTTTAACTTTCCCGGACGCAAAGGTAAATATTCCCAATTTGAATGGCACTGGTGGCATTTTGACGCAGTAGACTACAACGAATACAATCCAGACGATCGCGGCACAGTCTATTTGGTAGAAGGGAAAATGTTTGATGACTATGTTGCCCTAGAAAATGGCAATTTTGCATATTTAATGGGGTGCGATTTGGATTTCCAAGATCAATGGGTACGAGATGAAATTACACGCTGGGGTAAGTGGTATCTCGACACAACAGGTGCCGAGGGTTTCCGTTTAGATGCCATCAAGCACATATCGTCTTGGTTTTTTCCGGAATGGTTGGATGAAATGGAGCGATATGTCGGCAAAGATTTGTTTGTTGTCGGTGAGTATTGGGCACCAAATATCGATATCCTGCACTGGTATGTCGGTTCAGTTAAGGGCAAAATGTCAGTTTTTGATGTGCCGCTGCATTACAACTTTCATTACGCCAGCCAACAGGGCGGTAACTACGATATGCGGCGCATCTTAGACGGTACAATGATGCAGCAGCAACCGACTCATGCAGTAACGTTTGTCGAAAACCACGACTCCCAACCGCTGCAAGCACTTGAATCTGTTGTAGAACCGTGGTTTAAACCTCTTGCTTATGCGATTATTTTATTGCGAAGAGAAGGTTATCCGTGCGTTTTCTACGGCGATTATTACGGTGCAGAATATGAAGATTGGGGGCGTGATGGCAAGCGGTATAAAATTGTTTTGCCCTCTCATCGATCGTTAATTGACAAGTTTCTCCATGCTCGCAAAAACTTCGCCTACGGCCCTCAACATGACTATTTCGATCATTGGAATACCATTGGCTGGACGAGATTGGGCAATGGGAAACATCCACAGGCAATGGCAGTAATTATGAGTGACGGCCCGGAGGGTTTCAAGTGGATGGAAGTTGGTAAACCTCATGCTAAGTTTGTGGACTTAACAGGGCATATTCAGGAACCTGTTTCTACTAACGAGTGGGGTTGGGGCGAGTTTCGCTGTCAAGGCGGTTCAGTATCGGTGTGGATTCAGGAAAAAGATTAGTTGGCAGTAATCTCATGTTCTATCTGTAAGGTGCGCCGAAACGCACCCTACAAAAATTAATTAATCGGTAGTACCGGTTTGCAGCGATTCTTTAGCAGTCTGCGTCCACTCAGAGTGGAAGAATTCGCCGCGCGGTTTGTCGGTGCGCTCGTAGGTGTGAGCCCCGAAATAATCACGCTGAGCTTGCGTGAGGTTTTGCGGCAATCTTTCGCGCCGGTAGCTATCGAAATAGTCCAGCGAGGCGCTAAATGCTGGCACTGCAATCCCCAGTTGGCAAGCAGTAGCTAACACGTCTCGCCAAGCCGATTGGCGATCGAGAATGCTCTGTTTGAACTCCGGCGCTAACAGCAAATTCGGCAACGTGGGATCGTCCTTGAAAGCTGTTTTAATCTTGTCCAAAAATCCAGCCCGAATAATACAGCCACCCTTCCAAATTCGGGAAATTTCGCTCAAACTCAAATCGTAATTGTACGACTTCGATGCCGCGCTTAACAGTGCCATTCCTTGCGCGTAGGAGCAAATTTTCGAGCAGTAAAGCGCATCCCGGACTTTGTTCACAAACTCTTTAGTATCGCCTTCGTACTTGCCGCTAGGCCCCGTCAGTACTTGGGAAGCTTTAACGCGCTCGTCTTTGTAAGAAGACATGATTCTGGCATTCACAGCAGCGATAATTGTAGGAATGCTCACGCCCAATTCCAAAGCACTCATAACAGTCCAGCGGCCGGTGCCTTTTTGGCCGGCTGCGTCCATAATTACCTCAACTAAGGGTTGCTTAGTTTCTGGGTCGTTGTACTTGAAAATATTAGCCGTAATTTCAATCAAAAACGAGTTGAGTTCGTCTGTGGTATTCCATTCGGCAAAAACTTCCTGCAACTGCTGGCCGTTCAATCCACCAACGTTTTTGAGCAAATCGTAGGCTTCAGCAATGAGCTGCATATCCCCGTACTCAATACCGTTGTGAACCATTTTCACGTAGTGACCGGCGCCACCGGGGCCGATGAATGTGACGCAGGGGCCGTCATCTACTTGAGCCGCAATTTTGGTGAGAATGGGCTCTAGTAGGCCGTAAGCAGTGCGGGTGCCACCGGGCATCAAGCTAGCACCATTCAGCGCGCCTTCTTCGCCACCGCTGATGCCCATGCCGACAAATCCCAGTCCCATCGATTCTAAATCTTTGGTGCGGCGTTCGGTGTCGTCGTATAGCGAGTTGCCGCCGTCAATAATCATGTCGCCCGGTGACAGCATGGGTTTGAGCTGGTCGATGACCGCATCTACGGGTTTCCCAGCTTGCACCATGACTAAGATTCGGCGCGGGGTTTCTAGGGCATCGACGAATTCTGTCAGAGTCTTGGTGCCTACAATGTTCTTGCCGGGGGCGCGTTGTGCCATGAAGTCGTCGGTTTTGGCTGCGGTGCGGTTGTACACAGCCACGGAGAAGCCTCTGCTTTCGACGTTGAGCGCTAGGTTTTCGCCCATCACTGCTAGACCGATTAAACCAAAATTTTGCTTTGTCATGCTAATAACCCGCTTGTTGTTCCCGCTTGAGGATTGATTTGCGAGAGAGGAAAGCGAGGCGGGGTGTACCGCTTTCCGGTGGACTAAAAGTATTGGACAATAGACCTAGGAGGTTTAGGTTTATTTTTATATTCTCAGAATTGCTGTTTGGTAAATCAGTAGGGTTTTTTTAAGATTTAAGGGATATTAATGACGCGGGCAGGTGATGATAAGGCAGGTATTATGTCGATCGCAGTAACGGTAGATACAAACAAGCGGACATTTTAAGGACAATTGAGGAGACTGTTGTAACTATGGAAGATTTGCAGTATCTCGCGGCCTGGGTGAAGGAGCAACACGCTCGCGAGTATATTTTGACTTGGCTGCTGAGTCAACAGGGTCTGTGGTGGTCTGATGGGGATATTTATCAGGCCGTTTTGCAAAAGTCGGGAAAGCTTTTGAAAGCTTATGTTCAAAAAAGGCAAGCGGGAGAGTTATTTGAGGGAATTTCTGAGAAGTTGGGAGGAGATGAGAATTGGGATGATTTGGCGGCGAGTTTGGCGCGGATTCTTGCGGTTTATCAAGAGGAATTATCGCATTTGCAAGAGCGCGATCGCAAGGGGGATGGGGTAAAAAAAAATTTGATTAGCCAACAGTTGACTGGAGATCCTTTGCCGCTTTTGGAGGTGCAGCAAGCTTTGCCGGATCCTTATGCGGATACGTTGACGGGGAGGTAGTGCTTTTATGTAAAGGATAGAGGATAATAGCACTACCCCAATCTTTTGAGGAGTCTCATGATGAAACCCTA
>NZ_JAUBQS010000143.1:0-3333 GCF_036701355.1 Microcoleus sp. Pol12B3 | reverse complement strand
AATTTATCGTTAGAAGTAGCCCGTGATTTTATTCTCCATTACCTGAATCAAAAAGTAGGTCTAAAAGCTGAATATTAACTAACCGCTAAGTTCCTATTAATATCCTCGCAAAAACTCTGCATTTAAGGGATTTTTGCAATTGTTTGTGATGGCAAAAATTAGACCTGCCAAATGAATTCCGTAATTTTAGCACTTGCTTCATATTTGGGCTGATTTGTCAATGCGTAAGTCCTAGAAACAACCCAAGAGTTGTCAAAAAACCTGTGGAAAAATTTAACTCGAAAAAAGTTAAATACAGAGGTATCAATACTTCGGACAGTTTTTAAAGAGGGATGCGATCGCAATAAAACAGAGAAGTGAAAAAAGTGAGTGCAATCTGAACCCAAAATAAACAGAAAAAAAGGCACTCTTTTCGGTTAAGCTATAAAAATATGCAAGCTCAACAGATTGCCTTATGAATATCATGGAATCAATATTACAACAAATGCCAGGAATTAGTCAACCCCAAAAGAAGTTTTTAATCACTTTATTCTCAACTATTTTACTGAGCTATGGTAAAATCAACTTTACCAATCTCAGTCGTTATAGTTGTTTGAGTGAAAAAACCTACCGTCGTCACTTTATCAAAAGCTTTAACTTTCCACAATTTAATCAATATTTCCTCGAACAAGCCTTAAATCCTGAACACACAGTTATTGCTGTTATTGATTGTTCTTTTTTAATAAAAAGTGGCAAGAAAACTGACGGTAAGGCTTATTTTTATAATGGTGTAGCTGGTAAATCAGAACAGGGTTTGGAAATTTCTGTAATTTCTATTGTGGAAACTGAGACTCGTTTATCTTATAGCTTAAGCGTGCAACAAACTCCATCACGTCCTCAAATAAAGCCCGTGAAAAAACTGACACAAAAACCGAAGAATAGCTGGTAAAAAAAAATCTCGCAAAAAACAGGAGTCTCAAAGCTCAACGCTTGAAATCACAAGAGTTGATGACTATGCAAAACATTTGAAAAATACTCGTTGTTTCTTCCCAACTTCTGTACGTTATTTGGTGGCTGATGGCTATTATTATCGCTCTCAATTCTGGGCTGCTGTGCGGGAGTTGAATTTAGACTTTATTGGCAAGTGAGCGAGTTGATGCTAATCTACGCTATCTTTAGACAGGCGAACAAAATAAACTGGGAACTCCTCGAAAATATGATGGTAAGGTTGACTGCCAAGATCTAAGTCGTCTTAACTTTGTCAAATAAAACCGGGAGTTTCATTATATACATTATTAGTCTGGAGTTGTTGTTTGAATTGCCAAATTAGGTTGGCTTGTATCTCTGAAGTTCAAGCCAACGGCAAAATCAAAAATGCTTTATTATTTAGCACTGATATTCATCTACCACCTGATACCAATTTACTATGAAGCTGCATTTAATATAACGTTAAGGAGATAGTTCCAACAAGAAAGACATCAGCCTCATTTAGTGTATCTTCATAGTGAATTGGTATTAACAGGTCTAAATGATTTGTTGGCTCATCTAACAACAGAATATCAGGCTGCTTCGATAGAGCGATCGCCAACCAAAGTTTCGTCAGTTCTCCGCCGCTCACTGTGCTCAGAGGCTGAGATAGGGAGACTTCCGAGGTAAACTTCTCCTCTAGCAACGTCGTCACCGTCCACCAGTCATCCGAATGAGAAGCGATCCAGTCCAGTACCAATTCATTCGATGCAGACAGATTCAGGGTACTGACTTGAGGCAGATAGTAAACACTACCTGTCCTCGCGACTGTGCCAATCTGCGGGATTAGTTGTCCGGCAAGTAGCTTGAGCAAGGTCGATTTACCGCTGCCGTTGCGACAGACTAAGCCAATGCGCGAGCCTTCATGAATAGCAACAGTGATATCTGCGAACAAAGTCCGTGTGGGTGCGACTTCGCAGGTCAAATTAGCTGCGTTGAGAATTGCTTTCTTTTGCATATTTCTGCTCCATCTTGGTTTGCTGAGCCGTCCTCGTAGTGCTGGACGCTCGGATCGCAGTACGATCGATAGGTCGCTACCCAATTCAAATCTTTGGCTTTCGTAGTTTTTAAAGCACAAAGTGTTAGAAATCGATCGGGATGGGTTAGCAACCAGCAGTTAGCTTCATGGCAGTAAGAATTGATAGACTACAACAAATTACATTGTATTACACGAGTTTTACGTTGTCAAGCCACAAATGTTTTGAATTCTGCGGTACAACTCACATCTTCACCATTTTCAAGAACAGGCTTTCCGACCTGTGAAGCGAAGAGTAGATTTTCTTGTGGAACAGGCTCTCCGGCCCGTTCATAAAAAGCTTATTGACAATGGTGGAACATCTCAGGTACCGCGGATAAAGTCTTGGACGCAAGGAATCTATTTTGACACCATCTGTAGTGGTAAGGTGTGTATTGTACACCATACTGGCTCTTCCTTACTTACTGTGCTAATTTATCTAAAAATAATGGCACAAATTCTTATCTAGCAAAAATTTATGGTCTTGTTGTAGTTAATTTTAGCCGTTTTTTATAAAATTCAGACATATAGCGTTTCTCAGAAAGATGAGGTACAATAACAGCAGTGAGTAAACCAATTCCTCATATCGGATAATGTAACTTGATTGAAAGCAAACTCTATGGCTTTTGCTAATTCTCGATAATTAGTCGTCTTGATAGAACGGAGAATGTTTTTAAGTTTTGACCAGAAATGTTCAATTGGCGAGAAGTCGGGCGAATATGGTGAGAAGTATATTAATTTTGCCCCTTTCTTTTTGATGGCTTTTTCTATTTCTTCGCTTGTGTGAATAGTACAATTGTCTATCACTACACAAGCACCTTTCCAGAGTTTGGGTACGAGCTTTCGGATGATAAAAGCCTCAAATGTAATTGTATCATTTGTACCTATTAAGTTGACTGATGTTAGGACTTCATTGACTGATATAGCTCCAATTATTGAGACATTTTCCCCCCGTTTATTTGGTTTTTGTCCCCGAGCCCTTGAACCTTTTTTCATACCTAGCATATAACCTAACCATTGCCAAATTGACTCCTGATTCATCAATGAATATTAAGTCTTTAAAACAAACTTCTCGGACTTTTTGCCAGAACTCATATCGAAGGCCCTGAACTCTGTCAGTGCCTTTTGCGCTCGGAAAGAGAGTTTTTTTTTAAAGTCATGTTTAAGAGTTTTGTCATTCTTCCCATCGTTGCGGAGCTGATGGTAAAACCAATTTTCTGGTACAGTTTAGGACGAAGTTCTTCGAGAGTTGCATCATTATTTTCTTCAATCACTTCGGCTAAAATCAGTAGTTGTTCTGCATTCAGTTTCAA
>NZ_JAUBQS010000045.1:0-54331 GCF_036701355.1 Microcoleus sp. Pol12B3 | reverse complement strand
TAAACGGAAAAACTTTGGGGTTCCAACTTTTCACAACTGATAAAAAAATTCCACCCACATCTGCGGAATGTGGGTTGTAGAATTTTATCAAAATTTTCATCATCAAATTTTCTATTCTTTTCGTCTAAACTATAAAGCCCTTGTTTAAAATCATAATTAGGAGCCTCAGTTTTTGAGCGTCTCAAGTAAACTTCAAAATCTACAGCATATGACCCACTACTACGAGTCGAACTATTTGATGGTTTAAAATAATTTTGCACCAAGCCTTTAGTAAGATTTAGGTTGTGAGTTCTATTTGCTGTTGTGGTAGTTGGACTCATTTTAATCTTCTCAATCAAGCCCGATACAGCCTTAAAAATTTGCTCATAGTCAAATGGCTCTTGTGAGTTTTTTATAATAAGATCGTAAAAAGTCATAAACAACGTATAAAAAGGTTCTTTTACTGGATTTCCCACTCCTGGACGACGGCTCAATATATTTCTTAAAAAGTTTTTTTCGTTATCGACTGCTGAGGCTTTAATTGCATTTTTGATGTGGGATAGAACCGTTTTAATATCTTGTTTCAGATTGTCTGATCCATATTTAGCAATTCCTAGTTGGATTTCATCTAAATTATTATCTTCACCTTTTCCATAGTAAGAGTCGAAGTTTTCTTTACTAGCTGCAAAAGGCTTTCCCAATGCTACAGAAAGTATTATGTCTGCTATTAGCTGCTCATCCTCGCTGTCCCGTAAACCAGAAACACGTAAAACCCCTTGATGACACCAAAATGTATCTTCCGCAAGCACTCCATAGCCTAGATCGATCGATTTAGCATCAATACTAATTTCGGGCATATCTGTGAGTGGCAGTTCTTCCTTGGAGACATCACCACGAATTTCAGAAGCAAGTTGTCTCACTAATCCTGAAAATTCTGTTGTCACTCCTGCCTGTCTTACTTCTTGAGCTGATAAATGTTTACCATTGGAGTTGATTCGGTTAAAAATATCTTCAATTTCTGTAATCGAATTTGCTCTATAAATTGTGACCGCTAGGGAATATTCTAAATATTTAGCACACTCATCATTATCCAAAAAACTTGGTGGCTTGTTTTCAGGATATGTAGGTTTAAATACACCTTCCTGACATAACTGATTGGCAAAGGGATGTTTAGTTAAATCAAAATATTTTTCTTGAACGGTAAACTGATTTTCAATAAAACTGAATATTGCATTAAGTCTTTGCATTCCATCAATTATTTCATATATATCTTCTCCTTCACTACTTTTGAATTCTCCAAGTAAAATCAATGGAATTGGATAATTCAGTAATAAACTCTCTATGAGACAAGCCTTTTCCGCTTTTGTCCATACAAGCTTGCGTTGATATCTACGGTTGACGATTAACTTTTTCGTTCTATAAAGTCGGTACAACTCTAATACACTTATACCTTTTGGAGTAATGCTCATAATATCTCTGTTTTCACTATGAATATTTAACTCTAATTGCAGCCATTGAGCTAATAGTTAGACGCTAGTTCTGTTTCTCTCATACAAGTATGATATCACACACCTCATAATAGGGTTAGCTATTTTCTTTCTTATTTGTGCAAGCATTACAGCGTACTCATCAGATAAGGCACAAATTGACGCTTAGTAGAGATCACAATTTCAGCAAGAAGCTGAAAAAATTAACATTAATTTCATTTCCACGCTCAAAGCAATCGTCCAGATAGTGATCGCACCCCTCATCCCTCCTATAAAAATGAACAAGCGATCGCACTCACTCCTCAAAAGAATTATCTCCAAGCAATTCCAACAACTCATCCCAAGAACAGCCAAACGTTTCCTTAATACGGCTAACTGCGTCTATTTCTATCTTCGCCATTGGCTGCATTGCATAACGGCGAACGGTAGTGTATGTGACACCAGAACGTCTGCTTAGTTCGTTAAGGCTCCAGTTCCGCTCTTCGCAAAGCTCTTTGACTCTAACTTTTACTCGATACATACCCATTAGCTTATGAGTATTTGAGTGTCAGAACTAGAATTTTCACACCTATGTATTTAAGCGTATGTATTGACGTATATGCGCTAGCGCTATAAAATGAATAATCAAGTCAAAAGCCAGCGCCTCTACCTACCAAGTGTCCGCGCTGGCTGTGGCTCCCTTATGCAATGGAGATAAACCAATTATGACCTATAAAGAGTGCTTGAAGCCTTGGGCGGTTGCCCGTTTGCTTCCCAATTTGCAATGGGCGATTGTCGGGCGATACCGCAATCGATCGGATGCCGACGGACATCTTCAGTTGTGTCGCCAGCGAGTCCCCGATATCCGATTGAAAGTTGTGTTTGCTTTGCCCGATCGCACTGATTTGACACATCAGGAGTGATAACGGATCGTAGAAATCGGTTTTTTAGGCAGAACTTACGCACTCCCGACAAAGAAACCGGGTTTTTTACCTAATCTGCGGACTACAGCCGAGGATTTTCGTAAAAAAACTCGGTTTCTGACCACCCGTGCGTCCAGGACTATTAGGGAAAAAGAAAACAGCCCTACGTGAGGCTGTCTTCGATCGCACTATTGTATTTGCCACTGCTGGGCCTCCTACTTTTCCAACTGCCACTAATGCTGGGTTCACTGCCACAGAGGTGTAATTTATTACATTTCATGATGCGAAACGCTAAACTCAATAGTAGAGAAATTTTAGATTGAATGTAAAATCAACTTATAGTAACCTAACTCAACTATTTCGGCGATTGATCGGGGACATCTCTGTTCAGAAACGAGGGGAAAGACTAAAGAACACAGCACAATCAGTTCTGGACGCTATTAGACTAAAGAAACCGGGTTTTTTACCCCGATTAAAAGTCTGCATGCAGTATTTTCGGAAAAAATCCGATTTCTAGGCGATCGTACGTCAATCGTAGCTAAATACCTAAATCCTTCCTCCTTGCCGATCGGTGGCCAAACTTTACCTATCCTATTCCATGTCAAACAAGTCGCCCTGCATCATGTTGGTTGATGACGAGCCAGCTAATCTGATTTTACTGGAAGAGTTATTGCTCATGAAAGGATACGCTACAGTATCAGCGCTATCTGGTCATGAAGCGCTCTCCCTTGCCCGCGCCTCTCGACCCGATTTAATTTTACTAGATATTATGATGCCGGAGATGGACGGTTTTGATGTGTGCGAGATCCTGCGGAAGGATACGGCATTGCAAACTGTACCGGTGATTTTTTTAACTGCCCTCGATGACGATACCTCTCGCATCAAAGGGTTAGAAATGATGGCCGATGATTATTTAACAAAGCCTTTTAACAGTCGCTTGCTTCTGGCAAAAGTGGAAAATATTTTGCAGTTGAGTCAAATGCGATCGCAAGCTGTATCTTCCCAATTCAACCAGCAGGTAAAAGAGCAAAGCAAACGCCAAATCGCCGCAGCTTGGGAAGCAAACGAATATCTTTCAGAAAAATTTCAGCTATTTGTGCCAGAGCAAATTCTCGAGCGAATTGCGCCGCAAGGAATAGAATCTATTCAGTTGGGCAATGCCACAGAAGAAGAGCTGACTGTTTTATTCTGTGACATTCGCGGGTTTACTACGATCGCCGAATCTCAACAAGCTCGCGAGACTTTTGAATGGTTGAACGCTTTTTTTACTAAAATGAACGAGTGCATAACCTCTCACAGCGGGTTTATTGACAAATACCTAGGCGATGCAATCATGGCAGTATTTGACAAGCCCAATTCTCACGCCATGGATGCGATAGAAGCCGCAGTAGCAATGCAAGAAACTTTGCAAGAATTTAATGCCAGTCGCCACAAATACAATTTAGAATCTCCAGTCAATATTGGTACAGGAATTAACACAGGTATCGGCATGATCGGCACTTTGGGTTCCGATCGCCGCATGGACTCTACAGTCATCGGCGATGTGGTAAATACAGCTTCTCGGTTAGAAAATTTAACTAAAATATACGGTTGCCAAATTATTGTTAGCGAAAATGCCATTGTTCATGCGAGAGAATTTCTAAATGGCATAAGTTCCAACTCCCACTCAAAAGAAAGTCTATTATTAAAGTGCGACTTAGAAGGGGAAACACAGGAGAGTATTATTTCTACTTCTGGGGCGACTGCTGCTGACAGCCATTTGCCCAGCAACAATTATTACTATCGCTGGATCGATCGAGTCACGCCGCGCGGCAAGCAGGGAGCTATTGAAATCTACGAAATCTGGAGTGCCTCCTGTCCCGACTCGGAGGCAAAGCAGCTTACCCAGGGTTTATTTGACAAAGGAATTAAAGGATGGCAATCCGAAAGATTTGTCGCCGCCTTGGGATATTTTCAGCAACTAATCGAACAAAACCCTGCTGATACAGTCGTCCGTTTTTATATAAATCGCTGCCAGGAAAAACTAGGTTTTATACCTGCGAGTAGCACTTCATAAAGATTTAACTTTTAGGGCGGGCTGGCGTGTCCAGCCCACAATAGTTTAGACCTATTGCAAAAGTTGCTAACTATCCTGCATTGCATCTACGTTGCGTCTGTGCTTTCCCTATTAATGAAAGATTTATGCAATAAGTCTACTCTAATTGGAGTTAGCATCAAACAGCAGTCAAAACTTGCTCTCTCAACTTCTCGATCAACTCATTCACACCTCCGGCATTCAAACGGTAACTCAGAGGATGACCGATCAAATAAGCTGAACTTTCAAACAAAACATCAATTTCCACCAAACCATTTTCTCGCAAAGTTTTGCCAGTCGAAACCAAATCCACAATAGCCTCAGACATACCCGTAATCGGCCCCAACTCCACAGAACCGTAAAGCGGCACAATTTCCACCGGCAAATTCAAATTGTGAAAATATTCTCTTGCACAGTGGACGAACTTAGAAGCAACTCTACCGTGAGGAGGCAAATCCACCGTTCGTCGGTAAGAACTAGATTCTTTCACTGCCACCGACAGCCGACACTTGCCAAATTTTAAATCAATTAAATTGGCAACTTTCGGCTTTTTTTCCCGCAAAACATCATAGCCAGCAATTCCCAAATCTGCTTGACCGTATTCCACATAAACCGGTACGTCATGCGTCCTTACTAGCAAAGCTTTGGCAGTGCCTGTAGGGTCATAAATTTGAAGTTGTCGGTTAGAGGAATCGAGAAAAGCACTGAAGTCTAATCCAACCGATTTAAACAGCCGAATGCTATCTCCTAACAATCCACCTTTGGGAAGTGCAACAGTAATCATGTCAATTTTTAGAGGGTAAATTTCTTAATTTGGAAAGGGGGCGATCGCGGCCTAAGCAGAAACAGCTTTTACCAAACTCAGAATAACACATAGAGTTCAGAGCGAAAAATAAATTTCGGGTATTGCTCGATCCATTGTTTGAGGATATATTATATTTAGTAATTTTTTATTGAGTCAATTTTTTAAACGGCGGTCGGTATGGAAAACCATCAAGAATTTGACGAAAATTTTCACAGTGTAGACGCGGATTCCCTGAAAAAGATTACAGTAGATGAAATCCTCTCAGGCGGTGGTGTAGAGCGGGAGGAAATGGACTATACAGTAGCTGTACCGAGCGCTAACCAGGCTAGCGTTCCCAGGGACAGAGGCTTCTCGCTCCATGTGCAATCAAGCGTGTTCGATCGCGCCCCCCGATCGCAGTTTGCAGAAAAACGCGGAACGGTGGGAGGCTGTTAATGTAAAATGCTTGCAGAGGCTGGTGCAGAAAACGGGCAGAGCGCCCGTTAGCGAAGCCCTCGAAGAGGATCGTCATTGTGTATCACACCTTTGTGTATTCAAGTCTAAAAATTAGAATTTAACTGGCGATTGCAAATAGCTGAAAGCTAAACTATGACGAAATTGACTCTGGTAATCGGCAACAAAAATTATTCCTCTTGGTCGCTGCGCGCTTGGCTGGCGATGAAACAAGCTGGACTGGAATTTGCCGAGGTGAGAATCCCCTTAGACTGGCCGACAACCAATGAAGAAATTCGGCGCTATTCTCCCTCGGGAAAAGTGCCAGTTTTAATCGACGGCGACTTAAAAGTGTGGGAATCTTTAGCAATTTGCGAATACGTTGCAGATCGCTTTGCAAATGATTTGTGGCCGACAGATGTAGCGGAACGGGCGATCGCCCGTTCCATTGCCGCCGAAATGCACGCGGGGTTCCAAAATTTGCGCGAAAATATGCCGATGGACTGCCGCAACCGCTATCCGGGAGAAGGGATGACTGCCGGTGTCGAAGCAGATATCGATCGCATCTTTACCATTTGGCGCGAATGCCGCCAAAAATTCGGGACAGGTGGCAATATGCTGTTCGGAAAATTCACAATTGTTGACGCTATGTTTGCCCCCGTTGTCATGCGTTTTGTCACCTACGGAGTCAAATTAGATTCAGTAGCAAAAGCTTATGCAGATGCGATTTTGGCCTTGCCTGCCATCGAGGAATGGATAGCAGCAGCTTGCAGCGAAACGGAAAGTATTCCACACATTAAAATCTAGGAAAAATCAGTTTACTTAACCTAAAATCTCAAATCTCAAATTTGAAATCAGGATGCGGATTCTTTTAGTTGATGATGAAGTTGAGTTAACTGACCCTTTGAGTCGAGTCTTAACCCGCGAAGGTTATACAGTTGATGTGGCATTTGACGGAGCAAGTGGCAGCAATTTAGCAATGCAGGGAAATTACGATTTGCTAATTTTGGATTGGATGCTGCCGAGACAAACCGGACTGGCAATTTGCCAGAAGTTGCGATCGCAAGGAAGGAGTACGCCAGTGCTATTTCTCACCGCCAAAGATACCGTAGACGATCGCGTACAAGGACTCGACGCCGGTGCAGACGACTATTTAGTCAAACCTTTTGAACTGCGAGAACTGCTAGCCAGAGTCCGCGCATTGCTGCGGCGGCCTCCTACTTTTGATGCCGAGGTTGCTGTCGGACGGCTGCAAGTTGCAGATTTACAGCTAGACTACGACAATCAATTAGCTTATCGGGGCGATCGCACAATTGATTTATCAGAAAAAGAATGTCAGTTATTAGAATACTTAATGCGCCACCCCGGTCAATTGCTAACACACGAACAAATACACCAGTATTTATGGACTGAAACCGAAAAACCCAGCAGCAATGTATTAGCCGCTCAAATTCGCCTGCTGCGGCGCAAAATAGAAGCACCGGGTGAATCTGTGCTAATCCAAACAGTCTACGGCAGAGGCTATCGCTTTGGAGAAGCAAATTAAAAATAATAGACATTGTACAAAAAACCTTCTTGCTTCTTCCCTCTTCCTTCTCCCTGACATCCATTACATCTTGTACAGTGCTCGTTGCCGAACTTCCTTCTTCTTTTTTCCCTCTGCTATATTATCTATTATCGGGAAAGTGTGCACCCTAAACCCGCCCTTACATATCTTGACAAACCAAAGTAATTACGGTCACCTCCGGGGGACAAAATAGCCTTCCCGGCGAATAAGTTCCCAAACCCCGATTCACGTACAGCAAATTACTCCCAACCTGATGCAAACCGCTAGCCCATTCCCAGTGAGTAACTACTCGATCGCAAGCCGAAAGATAAGGAATGAACTTTCGGATTCGTTTAGGAATCAAATAGCCAATTTTTCTCACCCAAGCGTACAAAGGGCCGATACCAGGAATAACAATTTGACCGCCGTGAGTGTGCCCAGACAAC
The DNA here is from genome assembly GCF_036701355.1 of Microcoleus sp. Pol12B3. NCBI lineage: Bacteria > Bacillati > Cyanobacteriota > Cyanophyceae > Oscillatoriales > Microcoleaceae > Microcoleus > Microcoleus sp. Pol12B3. The sequence continues at coordinate 46,660 of NZ_JAUBQS010000045.1, read as the reverse complement.
TGTAAATCAATCCGCCAATTTTGCAGCTTTTCAGCAGTATCAGGATTGTGAGACAATACAATCCGAGAAATGGCGGGATTTATTGATGCCATTACAGGTTTAGGCGCAAAATCGCCCGACCAAAAATCTGCTAGCCCAACTAAAGCCAATTGGGGCCCCAAGGGATAGATTGCTTCGTTGTACAAAACCAGAATCCCGACGCTATTTAAAGCATTAGCAACCTCTTTCTTTGCTCCCGGCCAATAGTGGTCGTGATTGCCCAAAACCGCGTAAATTCCCACCCGACTGTGCAAGTTTTTCAATCGCTCCACTAAGGTGTAAATAGGTGCGGGATCGTAGGTAATAAAGTCACCGGTTAAAAAAATCATGTCGGGTTCAGCTTCATTAGCTGCAGCAATCGCCTTTTCTAGCAACCATTCCGACAGCCGAACCCCGTCATAGTGAAAGTCAGTAAGCTGTACAATTTTAGTACCGGATAGATTTGCTGGAAGATTAGCGATTGGTATTGTTAAATACTCTATTCGCAGTTTCCCAGTTAATAACCTGTGCATAAATCTAAGGTTTATTGATGACAGAGCGCCAACTCTAGCTTAGCAAATAAACAGGCAAGACTGCAAAAGTAGATATTCTTCCCTTTTCCCCCTGTCATCAGACTAATGACTAATAATTGCTGACTAATGACTACAATTATAGATGCAAAAAGTGGTATTAAGTCAAGAGAATTGAAACCTAAATCCCCAATCTTTCTTTAGGATTTATTGCAAAATTGTTGGGTCTTACGTCCCCAACTACTACAGCATTTTTATAATATTATGACTTGCGTAACAATCTGTTTAAAACGCTATCAATCCTCCTCAGACTCGCATTCCAAAACCGAATCTATATTCTTTTAGCAATTGTCCAATCTGAAATTTATCTCGCATATCGCATAGGCTTACAAGGGGTGATTGCCCCTAGCAAACACTATCTCATCACTAATGATTTATTACTGAGTAGGTGGAAATAAACATGGCTTGGGGGAGACTGGGTTTTGCATTAATAATAAACTGTCGCTCGTTTATATTATTGCCTTAGCCGCCCGTAAAATCTTTTATTTGGGGTCGCGTCTGCCTACTTTTTAACTAATAAAATTTGACAAATTTCGCTTCTTCTCAATATATTGCTGGTGGTAATCCTCTGCCATATAAAATTCAGCAGCAGGTTTGATTTCGGTGGCAATATCTTTGTCGTATTTACCGGAAGTTTGCAATTTTTTTTTGGAGGCGCGAGCGGCTTTTTCTTGTTCCCAATTGTGATAAAAAATTACAGACCTGTACTGTTCGCCTCTGTCGGGGCCTTGGCGATTGATTTGGGTAGGATCGTGACAGTTCCAAAATACATCTAGCAGTGCTTCGTAACTCACCTGCGATCGATCGTACTCTACCAGCACAGATTCAGTGTGACCCGTGACTCTGGCGCAAACATCCAGGTAGCACGGGTTCGGCCAGTGACCTCCGGTGTAGCCCGCAGCAGTCGAGACTACACCCACAACGGCGCGAAACTTGTGTTCAACTCCCCAAAAACAACCTGCTGCAAATGTGGCTTTTTCCATCGTGTTACTCATCGTATTGCGCTCAAACTCGGCACTAGGTTATGCTTGACATATTCCCATTAGCGTGCATTCCCAAACCAATCGCGGTTGTACGTAGTTTAGCAAATATTGTCGTGCTTTTTCCAAGGGCTCTAAGGGCGATCGACTAATTCTCCCTGCCAAAAATTGTTGCCAGTAACAGTGCTGTAAATAATCGATTAACCACAACTGAGATTCAGTATCTAAAGTTTTATCAATTTCCTTGGCCAATTCCAAAGCAGACCCCAGATTTTGAGGTAACTGCTTCACCTTTTGCAGCAAATCCTCTGGCATTGATTGCAGTTGCTGCCAAATAGCAATTGCCTCCCCAGGACTGCCCTGAGCCATCCCCAGTACCTCCGGACGATCCAAAATCTCCGCGAATCCGGCTTGCTGCAAAACTTGTGCCATTGCTTGGGTATTCAGCCGAGAAAACTGGATTTTTTGACAGCGGGAAATCAAAGTTGGCAGCAAAGCTTCCACTGTCGGAGCAATTAAAATTAGCGCTGCTTTTCCCGGTTCTTCCAATGTTTTCAGCAAGCCGTTAGCGGCTCCCTCACCCATTGTTTCTGCTTGTTCCAAAACTACGACTGAACGCCCAGCTTCTAGCGGTGGTCGGCTGAGAAATTCACCGATTTCTCGAACTTGTTCTAAGCGAATTTGTGGCGGTGCTTTCCGCTTTAAACCGGCTTCCTCTGCTTCCTTTGGCGTAAGCCGTTTACCTTGGTTCATGTAAGTTGGTTCTACCCAGAGCAAGTCTGGATGATTTCGCTGCCTCACGCGATTTTGCACGGAGGCTATTAATCGGGTTTCGGCAAGATTGGCTGAGAATAAAAGCTCGATGAAAGACTGAGCAGCTAAACTTTTGCCGATGCCGTTAGAGCCGACAAATAAATAACCAGGAGCAATTCGGTTTCGCTCGACTGCTTGTGTTAGCAATTCTACTGGTCGCTCTTGTCCGATTAATGATGTGAAATAATTCATGTTTGCGGAAGAAGGAAGTTCGGCAACGTATTATGTAAGGGATGTAACGGATATCAGGAAGAAGGATGAAGGAATAAAATCTAGGGTGTCACCAATTAAGAACATCTTAAGCGTCGGTGGTGGTTGCTATAATACAAAAAGGTTATTTTGGTTTAATGGACGGCTCAATAATTGTTTTGAGTTAACAATGTTAAGTTGTAAGTTCCTGGAGCAGGGTACGGCATTGTAGTGTTTCTAGATATGATGTAACCCTAATTTTCAGAAGAGGTATTATTTAAATATCCCCAAGCTTCTAACCTGCGAGTTACAATAGTTTGGATTTCCTGAGCGACTTCATATTCAGGGCGATCGGCATTTATCCGGACAATTCGAGATTTATTTTCCTCGGCTAACTCCGCAAAACCTTGCTGCACAAGGCGGTGAAACTTCAAATCAGCTTGCTCGATCCGATCGCACCCTCCCCGATCCCTTACCCTCGCCAAACCCATCTCCACATTAATATCGAGCCACAAAGTCAGATCGCTTTCCAAGCCGCCGGTGGCAATTTCATTCAACTGCTTAATTAAATTTAACTTAAGACCGCGGCCGTAGCCCTGATAAGCAATCGTAGAGTCAGTAAAGCGATCGCATAAAACAATCGTTCCCTTCGATAACTCGGGTTTGAGAAAAGTTTCAACGTGTTGAGCGCGATCGGCAGCATACATCATTAATTCTGCTCGATCGCATACCAATTCTCCCGAATCTTGTTTTAGCAGCAAATGTCGCAGTCCCCTTCCCAACTCAGTACCCCCCGGTTCGCGAGTCGCCACCAACCGGACTGTCAGAAAGCAACTTGCTTGCAACCAATCTATCAGCCGCTGCATTTGCGTAGTTTTACCCGCACCTTCAACCCCCTCAAACACGATAAGTTTGCCCTTCATTGCCCTAACTTCCCACCGGAATAAAATAAATCCATATTGTTCTGTTCATCTCTTCTAGGTTCGGTATGATAATAAAGTCTAAATGCCTCACGGCTGGAGTTGTCTATGGCTCGCTATACTGGTTTTTTTATCGTTGCCGTTCCGATCGACCGTCTCCGTCAGTCCCTGATTGAAATTTTAGAGTCATGCAATCTTGATATTATCTACAATACAGGAGATTCCGTCATGGCTCGCGAGCTTCCCGGTCAAGTTTCCATTGCCAAACTTGTCACCGCAGAAGTCCTAATTGAGAAAAACACGGCTAGCGACTCAGAGGTTCGCATGAACTTCGTGATTAAAAACGAGGAACTGCCCCTGCAAACCAACAACCACTGCCGTCAAATGTTCGAGCTAGTTAGTCGTTCAATTATGAACAACAATAACTGGCGACTCTTGGAAAGTATGGCACTGTAGCCATCAGTCATTAGTCATTAGTCCTCACTCATTAGTCATTAGTCATTAGTTGGTGGCTAATGACCAATGACCTCTGACTTTTATATGCAATCCCTAAATTTAAGTTCTAAATCCCCGGCGCAAAAACAAAGAATTTGTAACCACGCTAACAGAACTAAACGCCATAAATGCTCCGGCCGCCGCAGGACTGAGTAGAATTCCGGTTGCAGGCAGCAAAAGACCGGCTGCAACCGGAATTCCCAGAGTATTGTAACCAAAAGCCCAAAATAAATTTTGGCGAATCTTATTAAAAGTAGCGCGCCCCAGCTCGATCGACTCAACAACATCCATCAAAGCATTTCGCATCAGCACAATTTGAGCAGTCTCAACTGCGACATCAGTGCCGCAGTGCAAACCGATACCGACATCAGCTTGAGCCAAAGCCGGCGCGTCATTGATACCATCCCCCACCACAGCCACTTTACAGCCTTGGGCTTGCAAAGCCGCGATCGCCCTCGCCTTCCCCTCCGGCCGCACCTCGGCCAAAACATCAGCCGTCGCCAAATCTAGCTGCTGCGCCGTCGTCGCCGCCGCAGACGCCGTATCCCCCGTCAGCATCATCACCCGCAATCCCATGCCCCGCAAACGTTCCACCGCCGCCTTAGCATCTGGCCTCAGAGTATCTTTTAGCCCGATTACCCCCAGCAAAACGCCCCCAGAAGCCACGTAAACCGCCGTTTTGCCTTGCAAAGACCCCGACAATTCCGTCGCCACAGCGACCCCCTGCTTCTTCATCCACTCAGCATTCCCCGCGAACACCCGCCGGCCCTCCACCACAGCAGAAACCCCGAAACCAGGTTCCGTGCAGAAATCCTCAGCAGCTAGCAGCGGCAAACCTTGCTGTTGAGCTTCCAGCAAAATCGCTGCGGCGATGGGATGAGAAGCGCCCCTTTCCACCGCCGCCGCAATTTGCAGCAGTTTTGAGTCAATTGTGGAACAGGCATCTTGGCTGTTACCAGAAACTCCCTCAATTGTGGAACAGGCATCTTGGCTGTTACCAGAAACTCCCTCAATTGTGGAACAAACATCTTGTTTGTTACCAACATTAATATCTGAGTTCAAATCCCACTCCGAATTCTGGAAAATCGGCAAATAATCTGTGAGTGTGAGATTTCCGGTTGTCAGAGTACCCGTCTTGTCAAAAACCACCGTATCTAATTGATGCACCCGTTCTAAAACATCACCACCGCGAATTAAAAGTCCGCGCTCCGCCCCGATGCCAGAACCGACTAAAATTGCAGTTGGGGTAGCCAGTCCCAAAGCGCAAGGACAAGCAATGACTAAAACGGCGATCGCCAATTTCAAACTTAAGAGCAAAGGCGATTGATAATGGATAATTGGCAATTCATTTCCCATATTCATTGCCCCGTGTCCCATATCCATCGCCCCGTGTCCTAAAAGCACAGAAGGCCAAATATGAGTCCCGGCAAAATACCAAAATAGGAAAGTTAAAACCGATATCGCCATTACCCCATAGACAAAATATCCCGCGACAGTATCAGCTAAATTTTGAATCGGCGCTTTGCGAGTTTGGGCTGCCTGCACCAAAGCCACCATTTGAGCTACAGTTGTTTCCTTACCGGTGCGAGTTGCGCGCATCACAACTGCTCCGGATTTATTGATAGTTCCCGCCGCAACTGTATCTCCTGGCTGCTTCAAAACCGGCAGCGATTCACCAGTCAGCATCGACTCATCTATGGTTGTTTTACCTTCGCAAATTTCGCCGTCTACTGGTATTTTTTCTCCGGGCAAAACTTGCAGCCATTCTCCGACTCGGACGCGATCGGCGGGAATTTCTATGTATTGTGGATCGTAGACCTCTGATGTCGAGTTTAAAGGCAATTCTTGCGATCGCAAATCTAAACTCGAAAGTTTAAAATCAACTAAGCGGGCTTTTGCCGGTTGCAATGCGATTAAAGCTTGTAAAGCTGATGCAGCGCGGCGTCTGGCTTGCTGTTCGAGAGTTTTGCCCAACAAAATAAAGCCAAGCAGCATCACCGGTTCGTCAAAAAAACATTCCCATCCCATCCGTGGAAACAGCAGCGCCGCGTTGCTAGCGGTGTAAGCTGTGACAGCGCCTAAAGCTACCAAAGTATTCATATTGGGTGCATTTCGCCACAAACTGCGGCACCCGTCAACAATAATCGAACGGCCCGGTAGCAGCAAAGCTAGGGTGGCGAGTCCCCAGTGAAACCAAATATTGCTGAGAATTGGGGCTTTTGTGCCGAGTACGTGACCTAAACCGGATAAAATAATTAGGATTAGGGCGATCGTCAATTGCTTGATTTGCTGTCGAATTTCTTGCTGTCGCCGTTCAATTGTTGCCGCTTCTGCTTCCCGCTGATTTTCACCTAAACGAGACTGAGAGGGAAATCCATTATCAGTCAACTTTTTCGCTAAAGCCTCTGCATCGACAGTCCCCGGTTGACACTCAACCGTGGCGACTTCTACGGCTAAGTTAACGCAAGCTGAAATTACGCCTGAATATTGCATGAGTTGGCGTTCCACAGCTTTCGCGCAGCCGGCACATTTCATCCCGCCGACATCGAAAGTAACAAGTTCTGGCGGTGATTCTTTAACTGATATGATTTCTGGTTGAATTTCGGGGATTGTTTTGGGTAGAAATTGCATGGTTTTTTGGTATTGATTAGAATATTTCGCCACTTCAGAAAGGGTTTAATGCACTGTTTAGACAAATGTCTATATATTTATCATAAATAAAGATTGTGGCATCTTCCCAAAGTGTTAGTTTTTTTTTATTCTTATTAGTTGCAGGCGGTTAAATCCGCAGTCGGGGAGGGGTTTCAACTACTGTAGGACGGCGAGTTTAATGCTAAGACACACTTGGGACACGGCATTGCCGTTTCGCTATTTGATATAATGAGCCAATTGCCTAGTTAGTATCCAGCTTTTATTTGACGAATTTAGCTATGACAGAAACACCAAAATTTTATATTGTCAAACGTCCTGCGGGTAATTGCGAAATTTTGCCGTTGGCGGAGCCCTCGCAGAGGATCGCGCAACTTGAAGAACAAAACCCCAGTATTATTGAAAAGTGGGGCCCTTACGATTCTACCGAAGATGCCATCGCCCGCCGCATCGGATTAATTCGCGCCGGCAAATGCCAACCGCAATGACGAATTACTATTACTTTCCTCCGCATCGCGAAAGCTAACGCGATCTCAAATCTGTTAGCATCGGAATTCTTGATATCTCTCTTGTCATCATCTGCGTGAATCAGCGTCAATCCATTATCATCTGCAGTGAATAAATTATCTTTTTTAACCGCAGATGAAGGCAGATGCAACACAGATTAACGCAGATGAATTAGATCAATGCCGGTGGCACCGTCCGGGATTGTTGACTGTTGACGGAATTTTACGCCCGACGATGCCACCGGACTTGAGATGACCGAAAGCATCCAGGATACAAGCCCCCGGATTCATCCGTCCAGAAATAAAAAACCTGTATCCGATGAAACTTGTGTCCCGAATTTATCCCTGGGGTCAATGCTTCAATCTAAAATCTAAAATCTAAAATCTAAAATCGATTGACTCGCAATGACGGATTGCAAAAAATAGCGAAGCATTCGAGTTTAAAATCTGGGCTTTTAGCCGTAAATCTTCCCCCGAATGCTTTTTTTAACTGAAACCCTACACAGGTTTTCTACCTAGATTTAGAAGGTGCTGCACTCGGTTTTGCTTGCGCCGCATTCGGTTTAGGGGGCGCTGCATTCGGTTTCGACTCCGCCTTATTGTTCCCTGTTTTACCAGTAACTTGCTGTGTCAAAACTTCCATAGCTTTGGCGTACTGGGGATCGGCCGTCGTAGCAATTTTATCGCGATCGCGCCTCAATTCCTGTTTTTGAGCGTCGGTGAGTTCTACCTTAAAATCCGGTTCAATCCCGGCGTGGTTGATATCAGTGCCGTTGGGAGTAAAATACTTGGCAATTGTCACCGCCAAACCGGCACCATTTCCCACGCCGCGTACTGACTGAACTAAACCTTTACCAAACGTCTTTGTTCCCACCAAAACCGCGCGTTTGTTGTCTTGCAAAGCACCGGATAGAATCTCGCTAGCACTTGCGGAACCGCCGTCTACCAGCACAACTAGCGGTTTGTCTGTGAGCTCTGCCTTGTTTGCCGTTTGTTTATCGGCTTCACCGACTCGATCGACCGTTGAGACGATCGTACCTTCTTTGAGCCACATCCGAGCAATTTCAATACTTCCGTACAGCAACCCGCCGGGATTGGAACGCAAGTCTAAAATATAGCCCGTTACCTTTTTCTGTTCCAACTCCTTAATTGCCGATCGCATTTCCGATGCAGCATTCGCACTGAACTGATTTAAGCGAATATAGCCGACTTCTCCGATGGGAGTTTTCTGCACCGACTGCCGCACAGGATGAATTTCAATTTTAGCGCGTTTCAGCTTAAATTCTAATTCCTTGCTTCCCCGCAAAATTGTCAGCGTCACTTCAGTATTCACCTGGCCGCGAATCAAACTTACCGCTTGATTCGTATCCATGCCTTCGGTGCTCTTGCCGTCAATCTTAGTAATAATATCTTTTGCCAGAATACCAGCAGTAAAAGCAGGGGTATCTTCGATCGGCGAAATCACCACCAACTTTTTGGTTTCCTCATCTTGAGTCAACTGAATCCCAACTCCTGTCAGTTCCCCAGAAGTGTCAACCTGCATATTTCTGAACTCTTGAGGGTCCATAAACCGCGTATAAGGATCGTCCAGCTTCTTCAGCATTTCCCGAATTGCTTTGTAAGCTTCCTCGTCGCTGGTATAAGTCCGGTTCAAATAATCATTCCGCACCGCTTTCCAGTCAACCTGGTTAAAAGTGCCATCTACATAACTTTTGTCAATAATTTGCCAAACTTCATCAACCAACTCTTTAGGGCTTCCCCGAAAAGAAGCCAGAGATTTAGAACTGCAACCAGTGTTCGCAAGAGTTACAGCAGTGAGTACCACTGCTGCTGCACTTAGAACAAGCCCTCGTTTTGTTATAACCATTTGTCTGACGCGCGGGAGGAAAAGAGTTCAGAATAATTACGCTCAATCTAACACAGGCAAGGCCGGCTCGCGTTTGGCGTACATATATTATTCCACTTTGCCGAGTTCTGCGGTGTCAACTTAAGACTGAAACCCTCTATCTCTTTCGTTTGTATCAAAGTCTCGATCCCCCTAAATCCCCCTTAAGAAGGGGGACTTTGAGCGTTATTGTCCCCCCTTAACAAGGACTTTGAGCGCTCTTGTCCCCCCCTTACTAAGGGGGGTTAGGGGGGATCTCCGGGTTTAAAAACACGCATTAGGGACGATCCTCTCCGAGGGCTGCGCTAACGACAGCTATTAAGGATCGACCCAGCGATCGTCCGATTTAATCAAATCAATCAATTCTGCCACGCCTCGGTCTTCCGGGACTTTCTTAATTTCTTCCCGGCCCCGGTACAGCGAAATATAACCCGGTTGCTTCCCGACGTAGCCGTAATCAGCATCAGCCATTTCTCCCGGACCATTGACAATACAGCCCATTACTGCTATATCCAAACCCGTGAGATGCTTCGTCGCCTCTCTCACTTTGTGTAACACTTCCTCTAAATTAAACAAAGTGCGACCGCAGGAAGGACAAGCGACATACTCAACCATCGTTTTCCGCAGTCCCAAGGCTTGCAGAATGCTGTAGCAAACGGGAATCTCCTTTTCTGGGGCCTCTGTCAGCGAGACGCGGATGGTGTCGCCGATACCGTCAGCTAACAAAGGTGCGAGGCCTGCGGTGGATTTGATGCGGCCGTATTCCCCGTCTCCTGCTTCCGTGACGCCGAGATGCAGCGGGTAATCCATGCCGAGTTCGTCCATCCGGTGCACCATCAAGCGGTAAGCAGCCACCATCACCGGCGCGCGGGAGGCTTTCAGGGAGAGTACGATGTTGCGGAAGTCGAGGGATTCGCAAATTTTAATGAATTCCAGGGCCGATTCTACCATGCCTTCGGGCGTGTCGCCGTAAGTAAAAAGCATCCGTTCGGCGAGGGAACCGTGATTGACGCCGATTCGCAAAGCTTTGCCTTGGTCGCGCAGGGAAATCACCAGAGGTTCCAGGGTTTCGCGGATTTTTTCCCCAATTTCCGCGAATTCGGCGTCGGTGTATTCGGTTCTGTCGGCTTTCGGCTTCTCGAACACGTAAAGTCCGGGATTGATTCTCACTTTGTCTACGTGTTTCGCCACTTCGAGGGCAATTTTCATGCCGTTGTGGTGGACATCGGCCACGAGGGGCACGGGTTGGTAGGTGGCGTGCAGTTTTTGCTTGATTTCGGCTAATGCTTTGGCGTGGGCCATGCTGGGCACGGTGACGCGGACGATTTCGCAGCCAATCTCGTGCAAGCGCCGAATTCCGGCGACTGAACCGTCGATGTCGAGGGTGTCTTCGTTAATCATCGATTGTACGACGACGGGGTTGCCGCCGCCGATGGTGACGCTACCGACTTTGACGGGCCGGGTTTTGCGGCGTTTGATGGTGGTGTCGAAAATCGGTTGGCTAGATGCGGTTTTAGTGGGGTTCGGCAGAGTTTGCATAACTGGTTGGTAGAGTTTTGTTACTAAGGTCTATAAAAATGTGTCTGCTGTTTTTCAGGTTGCCATAGAAAGGGTCTGTTTGGACAAAGAGGTTTTACGATTTATGATTCTTAATGAGATTGCTGCGAATTTGTCGATCGAATTATGTCGGAAAAGGGCGATCGAACTAAAAGCCAACCATCACCGGGAAGGCTAACTGAAGTTGGGCTGGTGGAACTAAACCCAACCTAAAAAATACAGTTAAAATACAGGCTAGGCCGAGATAAAAATTAATATTGGTTGGCGGTGAGGAGAATGGTTTGGACACAGGGGCAGGGGTTAAATGGCGATCGGTATATCATTGAAGGCAAGTTAGGTGAGGGCGGCTTTGGGGTCACGTACCTAGCGCAGAAGGCGCAAAACAGGCAGCCGGTTGTCATCAAAACGCTGAAAGATGAATTATTGAGCGATCCAGATTTTGCCCGGTATCGGGAAAGATTCCTGCAAGAGGCACTACTGCTATCTTTGTGCAGGCATCCAAATATTGTGCAAATAGACACCTATTTCATTGACGGTGATTTGCCTTGTATTGCGATGGAATATGTGGCAGGAGAAGATTTGTGGAAATGGGTGGAAAGGCGCGGTATTTTGTCAGAAACTGAAGCTTTAAACTACATCCGCAAAGCAGGAGAAGCCGTAATAGTAGTTCACGAAAAAGGTTTATTACATCGGGATATCAAGCCACCAAACATTATGGTGCGTGACAATCAAGATGCTGTTTTGATTGATTTTGGTTTGGCACGGGGTTTTATTCCAGATCGCACTCAGCAAATGACTTTTGGATTAACACATGGTTTTGCGCCTCCCGAACAGTACGGAGAAAGTGGCAGATTTGCTGAGTACACAGATGTTTATGCTCTGGCGGCAACGCTATACTATCTGCTAACGAGAACACCGCCAACTGCTGCATTTATGAGGGCTTTAAATCATCCTTTAAGGCCGCCGTTTGAGATTAATCCTAATATTAGCGATGCGGTGCATCAGGCAATTATGAAAGGGATGGAAATGGATGTGACAAATCGGCCTCACTCAGTGCAACAATGGTTGGCTATGCTTCCACAAGCCACCATGTCACAACCTGTAAAATTGATTTCAGCAAAAGGAGTCGATTATCGTCAACTCGATCGGCTATTGGCTAGCGAAGAATGGAAAGAGGCGGATCTGGAAACGGTAAAAAAAATGCTGGAAGTAGCGGATAGAACAAGTGAAGGCTGGCTGAGGGATGAAGATATCGATCGATTCCCCTGTGAAGACTTACGAACGATTGACCAACTTTGGGTAAAATACAGTAATCAGCGCTTCGGCTTTTCGGTGCAGAAGCGCATTTATCAAAGTCTGGGGGGAACCAGGGAATTTGATAGTAAAATATGGGAAGCATTCCTAGATAGGTTAGGTTGGCGTGTGAATAGTAACGGGTTGGATTATAGAGATCTCAAATTCAACACCAAAGCACCAGAAGGTCACCTCCCAGGCCGAGGACGTAAGGGGTTAGCTTGTGGCTTGTTAAGTCTCTTCTCTCGCGTCGAGACTTGTAGAGTTTAACATCTAAAGGTTTCAGAACTTTGTTAACTACGGATAGATTAAAGCCACTTGAATAAAATGATAGAAAAAGGTGCAATAAGTGGCAGACCCTTCAATCCCTCGAAAGCTGGCGGAAAGATTCTCAACTTATCTTATCAAAATGTTAAAATTACTGATAAAGGCGTTGCCTTAGTTGAAGCTCATGTTCGCAGATTTAATCCCGTTGGTGAAGCTGAGCTAAGAATGGTTGAAAGGTTAAGAGGTATCACCACCCAAACCCTTGTAGCTGAGCCTGTTGATTTACGCTTTTATACTCACGAGTTACGCGAGTATCTCAGGTATAAAAAGCTTGGCTACCCAACTGGACAACCCGCTGACCCGGATGAGGCTTATGAACTTTGGAACAATGCTCACACAGCTACTCTGGAAGATTATAAATTAAAAGAAGGATTCGGCGTTTTATTTCATCCGAGCGTAGAGGAATTTTGATGAAAAACCTAACTCAATTAACCCAGCTTGAATTAGTGCTGCTGGAATTAGTAGCTAAAGGTCAAGGAAAGTGGAGTTGGTACGAACTCGCGAGTGCACTTTCCCGTAGAGATGTACCGCGAGAACCTGACATGATGGTTGTCTTAAAAAAACTGGCTGTTGATGGCTTGGTTAAACGATATGTAGAAACAAATTCGCCTCGCGACAGATGGGAATTGACGCCAGAAGGGTCTATGGTGTTGGCAAACCCAAAAGCAGATAGTCAAAGCAGAATTAGAATTTATTTAATTCCCCTCCGGAAATCAGAAAGCAAATCTTTTGCTTATGTTGCCCGAGGTACCCAGATGCCTAGCAACAGGAACAACAATCGAGATTTAATTCCCATCGGGAAATCCGAAAGCAATTCTTCTGCTTATTTTACCAGAGAGCGCCTCATGCCTAGGAACAGGAACAACAATCGAGGAAGTCGAACAGCAAATTAAAGCAGCAATAGTTTTTCATTTAGAAGAGTTGCGTCAATCGGGTTCGTCTATTCCTGAAGCCAGGACTTTATGCAAATATGTTGAGGTTTAATGTAATTAAAACTATCAATTAGTATGTGGATGGTGTTGTAGAAGTTATTGCAGGCAAGATTCGATCGCACTTTCCCATCATCCATCAAAAATCAAGGCGCGATCGCACTTCACTCCAGAAATCTCTCTCGCGGATGATGCGATCGCCCCTCCTCCCCAGCAAAACTAAAAAATGTACTTGCAACTCTCTTCACAGGCTAGGGTTCAGCAGTTAAAGCATCTGAGGTTTTCTATTGGACGATCGCACAAACTCACCAGCCACCGCTGTTAACAACCGCCGACCTCTCATTATCGCAGGAATTCTCCTCGGTATCGGTCAATCCGGCTTTTTTGACGGCATTGTGCTGCACCAACTCCTCCAGTGGCACCATATGTTTAGCAGCGTTAAAACCGATGCTACCGTTGCCGGTCTAGAATTAAATACCCTCGGAGATGGATTGTTTCACGCTGCGGATTGGTTGATAACAGTGGCGGGAATCTTCTGTTTGTGGAGTGCTGTGAAGCGCAAAGATGTTCCTTTGTCAACTCCTACTTTTTTGGGTTCAATATTAATTGGTGCTGGATTGTTTGACTTTGTTGAAGGCATTGTTGACCATCAAATTTTGGGAATCCACCACGTCAAACCAGGTATCAACGAGTTAGCTTGGGATTTAGGATTTCTGGCTCTGGGTCTTATTTTAGCGCTGTTAGGTTGGACTCTGGTACAGAGTGAAGTTCCCGCAGATACTAAAGTTTAAATGAATGCAGAGATTGAGAATTCTACTAAATCCCCGTTAAAAATCCGCGATGAGGCTCGACCGTTTCAACCGTTGAGTCTCTTTTTAACTCATCAGTTCATCCAGCATCCGACTCCAACCAGACAATCAAATCCTATTGACTCCTAAAATCCAAAAAAGCTTCTCGCAAATCATCTAACTGTTCCGCAGATAATCCCTGGATGCGAGTTTGAACTTCCAGTTTAACATCACCCACCCGCCGCACGATCGGACGCATAATTAATCCTCTTTCCCCCTCAATTTTACCCTGTTCGATTCCTTGGTGGCGGCGTTGAGTACCTGAAGTTCCACAACCACGGTTTTGTTGCCGACAATCTTGGCTTTGACATCCAGGTAAGTGTCTTTCAATCCTGTAACGCTTCCTGCTGAATAAAGGTCAATGATTTCTATTTCTTGGATGGTTGGTTCTCCGCTATACAGCATTGCATTTAGGAAGCTGATTAAAATTTCTGGATGTCCGGAAGATCAAAATATTCTTTTGTATGCAAAGTCTGCTTTGGGGCTGATGAAACGCATCTTGTAGAAGGAAGAAGGAAAATGCAATATTTTAGGGATTTTTAGGTTGGTAGTTGCGCTTTACCACCCTTAGCGCAACTACGAAGTTTTTCAATTATCAGCCTGTGGCTTGAGTAGTAGCTGCCGGCGACATAACTAGCTTTCCAGTTATATCCATCGTCGCAAGCTTCAGCACTTCATTAAAAGCTAAACCCCGAATTTTGAGTTCCCACCGAATGCCTTTTGCTTTCATTCGCTTGGCTTTCCGCATATCGACATCAGCAGCTTTTTGATGCAAGAGCAAATATTTCATTGCTGCTGTAGCTTCTACTTTTGTGGGAAATGCAATATAGGTGATAAATCCGCCGTCCCAGTGATTGGCATTGCGGACACTGCTGATAGTCGCAACTCTCGGACTAAAGCGGTTCCAGTAAAAGTCGCTGTAGCCGATCGACTCTGTTTTTACTTGGAGTTTGTTTGCCATTTGACTTAACTCCTATAACCTTGTGTGCGGGGTTGGCAGCAGGGCTTTAATTCTGCTATTTATATTATAGCATTCGGAAGTGGTAATTGGGAGCGAATGCTGGCTGTTATTTTACCTCCCAGACTGCTTCTGTCAATTCGGAAAAGTAAAATATCCCCAATCCCTTTAGTTCTTTTTTGTCTCGAATACAACTGCCTCAAAAAGCTCTACAAGCTTTAAGTCTGAATAAACCGATAAATACAAATACTTTTCCAGTTTCTGCCGATTTCTAGGTAAGAACAAGCCTAAACCTGATAAGCTTTTATACTTATGTCTAATTCTTGAGTCAAGTAATTCACCATGCTGTTGCACTCTCTGAATAAGGAAATTATTGAAAAATAACAATAAATCGTTACAGGCTGACGGACTTGCACCTGATAATTCGGTAAGTTTTTGTAAAAAATTTGCGAAATCAACAAAGGTTTCTCCAAAGTTACGATAAACTACTACAGTAGTGTTATTGGAAAAATTGACTTCAGGTCCTAAAATTGAGGATATAAAAACTTTCACTGGCGCAATATCTGCTTGCAAAATAGAATCAATCACAACATTAACTTTTTCGGTAAAATAGCGGAAATAATGATTGTTAGTTAATGTCAAACTATGGTACATATCAGGCTGTTCATAATCCATAATCTTTTTAGCTAGCTGAGAACCATCAATGTCTGGATAATCGCTCAAATGGCTTAACAATTGCTCATAATAGTAATTGGGCGCTCCAAGTTGCAGTTGAGATGAAAGCGTATACTTAGCAGTATTTTGGAAGGTATGGTGTACTTCAATATTTCCTTTATTACAATTTTGGAAAAATAATAAGTCTATATTTCCCTTTACAGAGCGGTTAAAATTCAATATAACTTGATTTATTTTTTGAAGATTCATCCATCTAATTTCTGAAATTAAAGGGGACGTGGGATGCTCGTCGGGGCTGATTTCCATAAGCGTTCCACTATGACCTAAAAACACAATAGCCCAGCGTTTGGCTTGAAATTGAGATTGGGCCCAAGTCAGATACTCACTCAAGACTTCTGCACTACTACTATCTGCTGTTTCTAAGTATTGCGTATCAACTTTACCTTGGCTAATCAGACTTCTAGAAACTTGTGCTGCTCCACTAAAGTCTGATTGTACGACTACCAAAACCTTATTATTTTTTACACCTTTACTTAGCATTTGAAGAATTGGTTGTCCGAATCTTGAGAGATTATTGTCATAGGGCATCCAGTATAGTAATATCCAGTCATAATGATTTTTTACCGTACTTCCAAGCATATATTGGTCTCCAGAGCGATATATTGTCTCTGTTAAAGAACTAATACTTACTGTTATCAGTTTTATGGCTTCCCTTCTTTTCACCTTCTCTGCTCCGGGTTGAGGATAGTCAGATTTTTGTAAACGGTATTTTTTGCTAACTAAAACCTCAATTCATATTCAGCAGTGACGCGGTTGTCTCCTTGAAAATTACTCGAACTTCTGAGTAAAATTTTATCGCTCACTCGATAGCGCACAGTAAATTCTGTCGGTTGATTGGCTGACAGAACTCGAATGATTGATGCTGAAATATTGCGCGTGATGTCAAACCCAACTTCTAAACCTAAACCGAGAGAACCCGCACCTGAACTCGAACTAGCTGTTTGTGCTTCGTTACCTCTAATCCGAGTGGGAAATAAGCGAAATTCGCTCAATCCTGTGGCGTTAGTAATCGCAGATTGAATGTTGTTCAATAAACCCGCACCAGCTAGATTTGCGATCGCCAGCGTACTGTCTCCTTGTCCCAAAGTCTGCACGAAACTGCCGCCCAACAGCGCTACAATCTCTGTTTGCGATCGACTCGGAGAACTCCTCAACTCCAGACTTTCCGCCAACTGAGAAGCCCTTCCCTGCACCAACGCTTGAATTCGGACACTCCGCACATTGCCGAAACTTGTCGGTTCGTCTGCGATTTCAGAGGCTACAGATGTGCCGGGAGTGCGGAACCGCGTTACTTCCTGCACCGAAGTTGCTAATCTCACATCCAGCGTCGGATCGAGTCCTTGTGTTGGTACAAAGGTCGCAGTCTGCGGGTATCCTCGATCGAGTCTAAACTCTGTCGTAAACAAATTCACCGACCCGGAGGTCAACCGAATCGTACCCTCCGGGCGAAGGTCATCTAAAGTTCCATTCACCGTCAAGCCCCCAGTCGCCTGAAAACTCAATATCGGCGCACTTGTGACCCGGATTCCCCGGCCCAAATTCAGCCGCAAATCGTTCAATCCAACTTCAAAGGAAGGGGAAGTCGGAGTCGCAGGAGAAGCAGAAACCTCAGTCGCAGGGGAAGCAGAAACCTCAGTCGCAGGAGAAGCAGAAGATGTCGAATCAGAATCGGAAGCAGAAGAGGAAGAAGCTAACTCAGTTGTGCCGCCGCCGGGACTCCGGAGAAATACTTCGCCGTTGTACAGTTCAATATTACCGCTCAACTGCGGGCGCCTCGCCGTGCCCCTTGCCTGCACTTGACCGACTACGCCGCCGCTGTACAATCCTCTGAGGTTCACTGCCAACTTGTCGAGATTGACAGCCAGGGGATTATCCGCATCGACATCGCCCTCGGCGAAGGGCACAGACAACGGAATCACGCCAGCGGCCACAACTTGCCCCTGACTCAACTGTCCCCGAATTCCCTCTACCCGAATACGATCGCCCTCGAAGCGCACCGTCCCAGTCAGCCCTGTCAGCGGTTCTGGGAAGGCTCTCGCCCGGACGGTTGCATTTTCAAAATTCGCGATTCCTTGCGCTACAGGGTCTTGCAGCGTCCCTCCGACGCGAATTTGCACCTGTCCCTGACCGCTGACCCACGCCACTTGCGGAGTCAATACATTAATAATTGCCAAACCTTCATTTTGCAAATTCGCCCTCACATCTATTTGATTGCTATCAGCTTTCACGGCTGCAAAGGGCAACTCAAAAGGCAAACTTCCCTGCACTTCAATCGGTTCGGTTTGAGTTACCAAAGCGCTGCCGCCAAAATTCAGGCGGGCGTTGCTGTAACTGAAACTGCCGTCGGCTTGTTTAATCGGTTCTCCGTTTAGCGTACCCTCAACCAAACTCAATTCTCCCGTGGCTTGCGGGTTTTCCAAACTGCCGGCCAAATTCGCCCGCAAATTCAGATTTCCCGTGACATCCACAAAAGGCAATTCCACCAGTTTTGCCAACTCTTCCACCGGCACATTTTCTATCCGCAACTGCCCGGATTGAGCTTTTTGCCCGAGTTGTCCCGAAAAGCCGATCGCACTTTTGCCCGATCGAATTTCCAAAGGCAAAACAGTTAAAATCCCGTCCTGAAAACTGCCTTCAATGCTGAACTTTTCAGCGACATATCTTCCCCACTGCCAGTTATCGCCTTTCACGTTAAATTGAGCTTGCACGCCCGTTTGCAAAGAACCTGCGACAGCAATTTCCGCGCCAAAAGTGCCTTGCAATTCAGATAAGGGAGGCAATTTTTCTGATGATTTCACTGCCTGCTGCTGCTGCAAAATAGTTTCAATTTCTGCCAAGCGGCGCAACTGTTCGATTAGCGGGGCATCCGGTTCTCCGACTGCTACAGTTTGCACGTCGCCGCTGTCACCGTAAACGGGAGGTTTTAAGCCTCTAGCTAAGTCACCTAAATTGAAATATTGCAAAGCGGTTAAAACCTGCTGCAAATTGCCTTGCTGGACGTTAACTTTCCCGGCAAATTGCGGGTTGGCGCCTGTTTGAACATTGCCGGAAATTAAGTATTGACCGCTGCCTTGGCGGAATATGCCATTTGTGAGAGTGGCGCTGCCGTTAGCGTAGCTGAATTCGGCTTGGAAACTGTCACCTTTAATGTAGCCGATCGCCGGTTGGGCGATCGCAATTTGTCCGCTTGCTTGCAAAGTCGCCGGATTTAACGGCATCTTCCAACCGGGCACATTTACTTGTCCCGAAACCGTACCGGTTATCGGCCCCAAACCGGCCTCTTTCCCCGGTGTGAGATTCAAAGCAGCCAGGGGAAAATCGCTTAAATTAACTCGCAAAGTTTCTCCCTCGGTTTGGCCCCTAGCGACAGATTCCCCGCGTTGAATTAAGAAAGATGTCGGCAGAAAAGATTGATTTAAAGCTACTTCAATTTTGTCGCTTGCGCCGGCCAAACGCAAATCTACACTTTTCCCAGCATCCGCATTCACACTCCCCGCCAGTACCGGGTCAAAAGCGATTTGATTTACTGCTAAATTTCGCACTTCCACGTCGCCCACTAAGCTGAGTTCGGCGAGGGTTCCGGTGAGGCTGCCGGTAAAATCTACATTGCCGCGCAGGGGTGGGTTTTGCTGTGAGGAATTTTTGTCCGCAATTGCAGACAAAAATGCTAACTGTTCTGCTGGTAAGGCTTCCAGGTTAAAGTTGGCGAGTTTGACATCCAAATCTAAGTTAGAAATTGAGGGCCCTCCTTTACCTCCGAGTTCGACGTTAACAAAGCCGTTTGCTGTCAAACCTGGAGTTGTGGCGTTCTCAATTTCCACCCGTTTGCCATCCCAATTAAATACTGCCTCAAAAGGTTGTTTCAAAAACGGCAATTCCGAGATGCGGAAACTGCCGCCGGCGCGAACTGTTTGTGGGGAAGCGGCAATCGGGCCGGATAAATTGATATTGCCGTTAAACAGTCCTTTAAGCTGGGGGAGATTTTGGGCACCGGAGACTACACCTCCGGTTTGCAAGCTTTGTCGCTGCGCTTCAAAGGCTTGCTGGAAGGGACTTAGAGCAATTTGCTCGCCCTCAATAGACGCCCGCCAATTCCCCGATTCTGCGCGGCCTTTAGCATTGACAATTCCTCCGCCGTTGGCGAGTCGAATTTGTCCGTCGCCGTTGGCGGTGATACCGTTGGCGGTTAGATTGTCTACTGTTCCCAAAATGCGGACTTTGCCGTCGAGGGTTCCGTTAATTTCTGGCGGTAAATCCGCTGTCAGCAAACCGGTTTGTTTGAGGGTTTGTTCTAAATTACTGACGGCAATTCCGTTGGTTTCCAGCAATGCTTGCAAGTTGCCGTTTTCTAATTTGGCTGTAGTATCGATCGCCCCGAGTCGATCGACCAAAATCCGTCCTTCTCCGCTAGCACTAATTCCCTTGGCTGTCAAGTTATCCAAACTGCCCGCTGCTTGGAATTCGCCGTTAACTCTGCCGTCAAATCCTTTAGGCAAAGTCGCCGTTAGCGGAAACAGTTGGAGATTGCGAACAGTTTGTTCTAAGCGGCTGAGAATAACTCGATCGGCATCGGCGAAAGCTTGCCAGCGTCTGTCTTGTAATTTACCTCTAAAAGCAACAGTACCGTCGGCAATATTGAGTTGGCCGCTGCTGTTGACAGAAATATCGGCGGCTGTTGAATTATCAAGATTGCCACTGGCTTGAATTTGATTCGATATTTGTCCGTCAAGCGATTGGAGATTTTGGATTTTGGATTTGAGATTGTTGAGGTTGGCGACTGTTTGAGGATTGTCAGCAGTGAAAGCTAAGCCAACATCTAACAGGGGCAATCCTAAATCTCCTAAGCGCCTGATGGAAGTGCGATCGGTTTCTGCTGTTGCTTGCCAGTTTCCGGCTACCAATTCTCCTTTTAAATTAACATTGCTGCCTGCAAGATTGAGTCTGCCGCTGCCGTTAGCATTGATGCTGCTAGCAGTCAAATTGTCAAGACTTCCCGATGCTGTAATTTGACTCGATAGCAGTCCGTCAATCGATTTTAGATTTTGGATTTTGGATTTGAGATTGTTGAGATTTGCCGATTGCTGATTTTCGGGATTGAATGCTGAAGCCACATCTAAAATCGGCAGTGCCAAATCTACCAAGCGGTTGATGGAAGTGCGATTTGTTTCTGCTTTTGCTTCCCAGTTTCCCGCTACCAATTCTCCTTGTAAATTCACATTACTGTCGGCAAAATTTAGCCTACCGTTGGCATTAACATTGATTCCGCCAGCAGTCAAATTGCCAACTTTTCCCGCGACTTGAAATTCACCTGCTAGCTGTCCGCCAAGCGATTTGAGATTTTGGATTTTGGATTTTAGATTGTCTTGATTGGCGGTCGTTTCCCGTGTTAAAAACGGCAAGCCAATATCAATTAATTGATTTACAGCAACTTTTTCAGTGTTGCCAACAACTTGCCAGTTCCCCGATTCTAGTTCGCCATTAACATCAACAATACTGTCAGCAATATTCAGCGTTCCTTTGCCCGTCGCAGCGATCGCATTTAAACTCAAATCGTCCAAAGTTCCCGCAGCTTCCACAGTTCCGCTGACCAAACCCGCTACTTCAGGAGGTAAATTAAGGTCTGGCAGAACTTGCTGCAAACTTTTGAGGGCCAAGCGATCGCCCTCGATGATAGCTTGCCACTGACGGTCTTTTAGCGCAGCATCCACGTTAACAGAAGCGTTGCCAATTTTCACAACTGTATTTTGCAAATCTGCCGAATTCCTTGCGGCTCTAATTTCGCCCGCTGCGGGAAAAGTTCCTTGCGGTGCTTGCCATTGAACTCTCGCTTGAATGTTGTCTAACGGGCCGAAAATTTGAGCTTTTGCGGAGACATTGCCAATATTAACACCAGCAGGAATTGGGAGAGCGTAAATTTGGGCGATCGCGTCTCCGGGTACATTTTCAGCTTGCAAGTCAAACACCAAACCCGATCGGGAATTCTCACTTCCCAACCTAATATCGACTTCACCTTTCCCGCCAATTTTACCACCCGCCGCCGGCACTACCAAAATATCGCTCAAAGTCAAACCTAAAGAGGAAAACGGGGGAATAGAAGATTGAGAATTGGGATTTGGGGTTTGAGCCATTCTCCCCCGTTCCAATTTGAAATTAGTGCTAATATTGTTTAATTGCAGGCGATCGACTGTAGCGGGTTTTGTCGAGGCGATCGCACCTGTCAGCACCGGCATTGCAACTGTTCCAGTCAGCTTGGCATCCGCCTTCACTTCCCCCGCCACAGCCACGGGTAATACTACTTTCTTCCCTAACTCTGTCTCCACCGCACTGACAACACTTGCCAAAGCGACTGGTTGCACGTTCGTTGTCAGATTGAAGCTAGCGTTCTCCAAATTAAAATTGGTTCCAGTGGCAACTGTTCCTGCTATTCTAAGCGGAATTAAACCGTAATTAGCCGCCAGACTATCGACAATCACATTAGTTCCCTGAAACCGCAACTGACCGCTGCTATTTTGTACGATCTGTTTCAGCGGAGAAATACTCGCTTGCACTCCTCCAAAACTAGCGGTTCCAGTAATTTCCGATACTTTATTGTCTCGCAATTTCACGGTTAAATTGCCATTAGCCAGACCTTTTTGTAAATAAATGCGGGGAAGTTTCAGCAAGCGAGCGAGGTCGGGCAAAGGCAAATTTTGACCTTGCAACTGCACGTTAGTTTGAGCGGTCGGTAAAATAGAATCAGCTTTAAGTATAAAGTTATCGCTGTTAGTAAACTGACCGTTTAGTTCGTAGAGAACGCGCTTATTTTGGTCGCGAAATAGAGCGCTGCCATTTTTCAAGCTTACAGAAATGGGAGCCGAAGTTTTCTGTCCGACTGCGGGACTCGGCACCAAAACTGCGGCGACATTTTCAGCTCGAATTGCCTCAACTTCAGTTTTAAATAAACCCGGAGATTTCCGCTCTGCTGTTGGAATATTAACCCAGCGGCCTTGAGCATCTTGTTCGATATAAGCGCTGGGTTTAACTAGGGTAATATCTAATTTGAGAGTGCGGTTGAACAGCAGTGGCAAAACCGAAAACTGCACTTCCACTGCTTCAGTAGAAGCGTAATCGGGATCGGTAGGAGTTGCAGGTAAAGTCGATCGGCCAAACCGCAAACCTGTCAGAGAAAATCCCTCCAAACGTCCGAGTTGCACAGGTCGCTTCAGCAACTGACTGACTTCCGTTTCCACCAAAGGAGCTAACTTTTCCCGCACCCACTGGTATCCTACGGCCGCCCCCACCAAGGCGAGAATACTTAATCCCGTACCGCTAAGCAGCAGCAGACGCCACCAGCGGCGATGGGGACGGGGTGCGAGTTGATTTTTGTTATCGTCCGAGTTAGTCATGGGTGTTTCTCAAAAATCAGAGAATTCAGGAATTATAGGAAATCAGCCGATTTTAGACAGGTATAATCTGTGTGATTCGCCAGGGTGCCTTCTGCCTTTGGTAGACTCAAAAGTGAGGTCGGAAGTGCCGATCCCCGGGTCGAACGCACGCAAAAGGCACGCCCCCACTCCAGAGTAGACTCCAGAAACCTTTACCGAACTTAATCAAAACACGCAATACCACCTAAAACCAAGTCCTCCAGCTCCCCCAAATCCCCTAGATTCCCCCCGCTGTGCGGGATCGGCGGTCAATCTCAAATCTCAAATATCAAACCAAGTCGTCCAAATGCCCCAATTCCTTTCGATCCCGCCAGTGCAGGATCGGTGGTCAATCTAAAATCTAAAATATAAAATTTAAAATCGGTTGCCCGATCGCTCCTAAGATAAAAAAACGGTGGTTAAGAAGGTCTTTAAAACTTATGCGAGTGTTCGTCTTACTCTTCAATGCCCGCACCGAGAATGAGGGAATTCATACCATTCAACTCGGCGATCGCAATAAAGTTCTGATGTTTGAGTCAGAAGACGACGCCACCCGCTTTGGCGTGATGTTGGAAGCTCAGGATTTCCCAGAGCCCACGGTTGAGGCGATCGACGAGGAGGAAATTAAGGAGTTCTGCGACAGTGTTGATTATGATTGGGAACTGGTGCCTGCAGGCGCGCTGGCGATCCCGCCAGAAGACAATGTAACACAGACTCAGTGGCAGCCGGAGCCCGAACCCGATCCAGATCCAGATTCTGACGTTTCCCAAAACGAACTGGATTCTATTCGCCGCCGACTCGAAGGACTTTTGTGAGAGTCAGCAGTCATTAGTAGAGTCTAATTGCAAAAATAGCTCTGTAATCTTGAAAAACATCTGCGTTTATCTGCGTTTATCTGCGGTTTCTCTCTAAATCAATGACCCATGACCCATAACCCATAACCCATGACCCATGACCCATGACCAATAACGCAGAAAAAATTATGAAGAATTTGGAAGAACGGGGCCATCTGCTGACGGAACAGGTGAATGTCAACAGCGAGAATTTAGACCAACTCAGTTCGATCGAATTAGTGGACTTGTTCAACCGGGAAGACGCCCAAACCTTAAGCGCGATCGCCCGTGCCCGCAAACAGTTAGCCCAAGCGATCGACATTGCAGCCGAGTCTCTGCGTCTAGGAGGCCGCCTGTTTTACGTCGGTGCGGGTACTTCCGGGCGTTTGGGGGTGCTGGATGCAGCCGAGTGTCCCCCCACCTTCTGCACGCCGCCCGAACTCGTACAGGGCATAATTGCCGGGGGTGCGGGGGCTTTGGTGCGGAGTTCGGAGGATTTGGAGGATCGGGCTGAGGATGGGGTCGAGGCGATCGCCCACCGTCAAATTACCCACTTAGATGTGGTTGTCGGGATTACGGCTGGAGGTACGACGCCCTTTGTCGCGGGCGCTTTGCAGGCGGCGCGCCAGCGGGGGGCGAAGACTGTGTTTATGGCCTGCGTACCCGCCGAACAAGTGAATTTTGAGGCTGATGTTGATATTCGGTTGTTGGTTGGCCCGGAGGTAGTGGCGGGTTCGACGCGCTTGAAAGCCGGTACAGTCACAAAAATGGCTTTAAATATCATTTCGACTGGGGTAATGGTGAAGCTGGGGAAGGTTTACGGCAATCGGATGGTTGATGTGGCCGTGACTAATAAGAAATTGCGCGATCGGGCTGTGCGGATGTTGCAGGATTTGACTGATTTAAGCCGGGAGGAGGCGGGTTTTTTGCTCGAAAAAAGCGGCAAGTCGGTTAAATTAGCTTTGATGATGCACTGGACTAATTTGGAAAAGGAAGAGTGCGATCGAATTCTGGGCGAGTTTCAAGGGAATTTGCGATCGGCTGTGGCATCAATTCGTCAATAGTCATCAGTCATTAGTGATTAGTGAGAGGTGATTTGTTAGCACAATGCCTTTCGCCGATCGTGCCCCATGCCCCATGCGCCATTCCCTATTCCCAAGTCATTAGTGATTAGTCATTTGCAAGATCGAGTCAAAAAATTGTGAAATCTCTTCAGTGGATCTGATGTGATAAACACTTTTGGTATTTTGAGCGCGATCGACATACTCGCGATATTTTGGAGTCAAATACTTGTGACACAACCAAAGAGCACGGTAACTATTAATTGAACTCTTCAATATCGGACTGTTTTGCGGCCAGCCTTCTGGCGGTATAAACTTACCTGTAATCAGCCGTTTAGTCACCCACCAGAAATGCACGTATAATGGCAGGTCGACAAAAACCAGACTATCCGCCTCGTTGAGTCGAAGCCAGACGGTTTCCATACAACCAAACCCGTCAATAATCCATCGGTCAGCAGCCAAAATTTTCTCATGGGTATGCTTATATTCTTCATTGGGAACCTCAGCGCCCCCAGATTGATATTGAATCTTATCTAAGACGTAAAGTGGCAAACCAGTGATTTCCGATAATCTCTTGCTGAGAGTTGATTTACCACCTCCAGCGTTGCCAAACACCGCTACTTTTTTCATAGTTACCCTTTTAGTAATTTAGTTATTAGTCATTATTCATTAGTTATCAGTAGCAGACTAAAAGCTGAAGGTCGCTCTAATTTATAGCTTTCAAAAAACTCTATTTGGGTAATTTTTGGCCCGGATCATTGACGTTCTTGAGAAAGGCGATTAGGGTCAGTATATATATTTGTTGTTTGGCGATCGCTTGGATATTTTATCACACAAGCGGTCGCGGTTCGGTATTGTCGATCGATTTGTAAAATATCGGTCAAATCTAAGGCGATCGCTCCTTAGTTAAAAAAGCTGTTTCTGAAGCTAACGCACCTAGTACCAGACTGCTGGATACTCTACCCACTTTGAAATTTCAAACCGAGTCCTATGCAACCAAAACATAACCTTAACCTATACTCATTCTTGGCGTATCTCCCCTGGCTGAAGAAAAGCTACACTGCCAAAATTATGGTGGTTGCATTTTTAGGCACGCACGTTCCTTTGCTAACCTTAATGGTCTGGTTTCTTACCTCAAACGCTTACTCTGTAGAGACATCAGTCGGGGTTCTGCTGGTTGCTCTGCTGGCGACATTAGCGGGTACGGCAGCAACCCTTTATACGCTGCGCTACCTCCTTCTTCCGGTAATCTTAACCTCGGAGGCTCTACAAAACTACCTCGATACAAGAACTTTGCCGAACTTACCCACAGAGTTTACTGATGAAGTCGGTACGCTGATGGCAAATTCCTCACAAACGCTTTACAAACTAGATGAATTGATTCATTACATTACCCACTACGATGAACTGACGGGATTGCCAAATCGTGACTTATTCTGCGATCGCCTGAATCAAACCCGATCTCAAAATCACTCACCCCTGGTCGCAGTGCTGGTATTGGGGATCGACGATTTCACGGGAATGCGCCATGCGTTGGAGCCGGGGATATGGGACTTACTAATTAGAGCCGTTTCCCAACGGGTGGTAAACTGCATGGATCGGTCAGATATCTTGGCGCGTTTGGGCGATGGTGAGTTTGCGATCGCTCGCAGCGAACTCCCCTCGCTGGAGAGTGTGGTCAAGCTATCCCAACTGCTGCTGAGTACGCTAGCAAAACCTTTCTCTGTAGAGGGTCAACCGATCCACCTCACCGCCAGTCTTGGCATTACATTGAACCATTTAGAAAATACCAATTCTGCAGAGCAACTTCTTCAGCAAGCTCACTTCGCACTTCATCAGGCAAACCAGCAAGGGCGGAGTCACTATCAGTTTTATTCACCCGAAATGAACGTTCAGTTACAGGAGCGACTGATCCTAGAAAATAGCCTGCGCGGAGCGCTGGAGCGTAACGAACTACTGGTTTACTATCAACCGCTGATCGACCTCGACAGCGGACAGGTGACAGCAACGGAGGCGCTGGTTCGCTGGCAGCATTCTACAGAGGGTTTGGTCTCTCCGGCAAAATTTATTCCGATCGTCGAAGCCAATGGCGAGATCGTGCCCATTGGTGAATGGATCTTGCGAACGGCTTGCGCTCAAACCCGTAGCTGGCAACTGGCCGGGCTGCCAGCGCTGCGGATTTCGGTGAATCTGTCGGCTCGACAATTTGAGCAGGCGAATCTGGTTGAGATGGTTCGCCAAATTTTGGCCCAGACCGAACTCGAAGCTGCGTATTTAGAACTGGAAGTGACTGAAACTGCCTTGATGACTGACATTGAGCGATCGGTCAAAATCTTAACGCAACTGCGAGAACTTGGCGTGTCCCTCGCCCTAGACGACTTTGGCACAGGTTATTCTTCCCTCAACTACCTGCAACGGTTTCCGGTTAATATGCTCAAGATCGATCGATCCTTTGTCAACGATATACTGTCTAACCCGGACAGCGCCACCATTACTGATGCCATCATTGCTCTGGCAAAAAGTCTGCGGTTAACGATCACCGCAGAAGGCATTGAAACCAAGGAGCAGCGTGACTACCTGCAAGCGCGAGGCTGCCATGAAGGTCAAGGGTTTTACTTCAGTCGCCCTGCTAACGCTGATACAATCACCAAACTGCTAAACGAGTCGTTTCAGTCTGATGCAGCATCTATCGCTCTTGCCACCCACTTATAAGCTGAACCAGTCAAGAACTCGCCGTCAACCCGAAGGGTATGACGGAAGCTTGCAAAAAGCTCTGACTTGACCGGAAAGTTGGCTTTTACTGGTAATGCGATCGTAAACTCAGTACCCATGCGTGCGGTTGAGTTGACGGCGATCGTACCGCCGTGTTTTTCCGTCCAGGACTTTATAACAATCAATCTCTCAAAACAGCCAACCCGATTATACTCTCAAAGTTAAATGTAAAGCGCTCTCGTTTTTAGATTCCTGACTTCTCCAAGAAGTCGGGAATCAGGGTATGCTGTTTTTTAGGGGTTGACAAAAACAGAAGATGTAAGCTGACTTTCACTTACACCTTGCACGATGCCCAAATAATTGTTCCCCGACTTAATCGCCGTAGAAGCGACGCTTGCCCCTCCATCCAAATGCAAACTCACAGCTTCAAAAGTCAAGTTTGCAAACCCGATACCGTCGGTCAAACCAATTTTATCCCCAGCCCCAAAATCGACAATTACATCCGCACTAATTAAAGTAGCCGCCGCAGACAAACCTCCTGCTAGGATAAACGTATCATTTCCAGCACCGCCGGTCAGAATATCTTGACCGCGATCGCCCGCCAACACATCGTGGCTGTTACCGCCAACCAAGACATCATCTTCTTTGCCGCCGCGAATAGTATTGTTACCGTCAGATCCGATTAGTCGATCGTTATCGTTATTGCCGCTGATAAAATCATTGCCAACACCGCCATCAATTGAATCGGATTCTTTACCGCCCGATAAGCTGTCATTGCCACCTGCACCATTAATTGTATCCGCACCCTGCATTCCATTAATGCTATCAGCACCTTCTCCCCCGGTGAAATTGTCTTTGCCGGAAAGGGCAAAAATTGGCAATCCCGCAGCATTTGTCGGTATTTGACTATCGGCACTATCTGATAGGAAATAATTGCCGTCGCTGGCTGTATTTTTTGGTGCTGTCGTCGGGCTGCCGTCCCCTCTAGCATTGGGTATTGGCGAAGTAATAGATATAGTGTTTGGTGTGGGAGTCGGTGTCGGTGTAGGTGCGGGATTGACACTACCGTCAAGAGAAGTCGCAAAAACTTGCGTCCAATAGTGATTCCAATTTTCTGTGCCAGTATCGTCGGCTAAGAAATAGTAACCGATGCCAATTTCTTTGAGATTGGGGTTAAGAATGTTAGCGCGGTGGCCGCTGCTGTTCATCCAAGATGATACAACTTGTTCGGGTGTAGAATAACCCGCAGCAATATTTTCTGCTGCCGTTGAGAATTGATAGCCTGTTGCAGAAATCCGACTTCCTAATGACGAACCATCTTTCCCGGTATGCGAAAAGAAGTCTTGCAGTGCCATATTCTGGCTGTGATTTTCCGCCGCATTTAGTAACTGAGTATTTAAGGTTAGCGGGGACAAACCTAATTTACTGCGTTCTAAGTTCGTAAGTTCTAAAACTCTATAAATAAAGTTTTGATTAATTGGATTTGGTGCGACTTGAGAGACAGATCGCTCTCCTGTTAAAATGTCCGAGGATTGAGAAGCGGAATTTTGTAGTTGTTCAAGCATGGGGATGATCGAGAGTTTTAAGACTTGGTTTTGCTGGTAGATGGCTTACCGTCTTAACGATAGTTTCCCCGATCGCTAGCTGGTGGGGTACAATTCAATACTTGTGTTAATCCCTGCCGCTACTGTATTTATTTTATTTTAATTATAGCTTTTGTCAAAGTGGGGATGTCAAGAGGCAGACTCTGCTTTGTATCGGGAAGAGTGCGATCGACTTTAAGGAGATTTTCAAAGGAATTTGCGATCGCCATTGGCAT
This sequence comes from Microcoleus sp. Pol12B3, assembly GCF_036701355.1. Classification (NCBI taxonomy): domain Bacteria; kingdom Bacillati; phylum Cyanobacteriota; class Cyanophyceae; order Oscillatoriales; family Microcoleaceae; genus Microcoleus; species Microcoleus sp. Pol12B3. Next base: position 17,140 of record NZ_JAUBQS010000045.1, on the reverse strand, counting down.
CAATACAATTTTAGATTTTAGATTTTAGATTTTTCCTGATTAGTAAGCTTTGCACCTTCCACCCAGCCCGCTGGCTGGCTAGAAACCCGGTTTCTACGAGTTTTGCAGACAAAAACGAGCAATATAGGAAGAAACCGGGTTTCTGAATTCTGTGTGCGATCGCGAACGAAGTTGTTACTAGAATCCGCACAAAAAATTCTAAATTAATTCAAAATTCACAACCGCGCAGAGTTCTTCCCGATCGCCAAAGCAATCTCAAGATTTCAAACTATTTTCTTGTCCGGCTTTAGCCTCCTGAGCAACTTGTTCAACCTCATCTTTGGCGAGAATTTCCAAAACCTCCTCTGCTTCTGTACCGCCCAACCGCCCAAGAGCTTGGGCTACTCTGTAACGGATCTGCCAATCTGCATTGGAAGCGTAGGGAAGCAGCAGCGGCAGCGCGCGTTTATCTCCCAATTCACCTAATGCGCTGATGGCAATGGTTTGGATCAATTCGTTTTCAGAAGTCAGGGCATTTTCTAACATCGGAAAGGCTTTCGGATCTCCCATTTCTCCCAAAGCCGCCACGATGCTCAGTTGCACCAGCCATTCAGAGGTACTGCTATAAACTTTCTGCAAATCTTCTAAAGCATCGGTTAATTTCAATGCGCCCAAAGCATCGGCTGCTGCTGCTTGCACGTCGGGTTCGGGGTCGTTGTTCAGGCTGTTTCGCAGTACCTCTAAAGCGTTCGGCAGATTCTGCGTACCGAGGGTTGATATCTGGCTGACTGCTGCGTAGCGAACCCGGACGTTTTTATCGCCGATCGCAATTTGAATCAGTTTATAGGCGATTGCGGGTTCTAGTTGCCGCAGTTGGTTGACTGCTCGCAGTCTTTCGCCAAAATCCTCGGAATTCAGCAATTGTTCGACAGACTCAGGGGTAATGCTCATCGGATTTTAGATTTTAGATTTTAGATTTTAGATTTGGTAATTGGTAATTGCCAAAAGCGAGGGAGATTGAAAGAGCGATTCCCTACGGGATAGCTTCGCTTCACGACTCATTTTCTGATACAGTCCTGGAACTGCAACAGTTAATTTAAGATTCGGCAGCCATCGATCGGATAATATCTCCCCTAGTGAGGATGCCGATTACTTTGCCGGCAGTATCAACCACCGGCAATCGGTGGATGCTGCGATCGTGCATCAGTTTGGCAGCTTCTTGGACAGATTGATCGGGCCCGATGGTAACAGGTTCTTTACTCATCGCTTCTCCTACTGTTTGTCCTAAAGCCTTGTGGAGTTCTCGCTCGTAACGAGATGGATTTTCCAAATAAATCACGCTGTCAAGCACCATGATATAAGCGGGGGGAGTTACGCCGGTTTCCCGCCACATCAAGTCGGTTTCGGAGATGACTCCTACCAACAAGTCATTCTCATCTACGACGGGAAGACCGCTAATGCGTCGATCGGCTAAAATTTTAATCGCTTCGTTCAAGGGCATTTCGGGTCGCGCCAAAATCGGCTCGCGGCTCATTACATCGGCTACTGTTTTTGGCATGATTAGCGGTTGATTGAGTTGTTGCTCTAAATCGATCATATAGGGAAAGCGTGACACAGACTGAAGAAAGGCAGCTCTGCTGAAAGGATTGGTTTGAAGGTAGTAAAGAAGGAAAAAGTTTGAATGCCAGAATTTTGCTGTTTTTTTCGATCGCACTATAAAATTCTGCCACTTGCCTCCCTCCAGCGGGCGATCGACCTGACAATATTGTTAAGATATATTAAAGAGCGGATAAATCCTTACCAATGCCAGAATCTCCAGCCCGAGAACCAGACTCCCAACCAGAAGCGCGCTGTGTATTGGTTTGCCAGTATGTATCTTGCCTGAAAAATGGTTCAGCAGCAGTGCTAGCTGCTTTTGAAGCTCAACAAGTTGCAGGGGTGAAAGTTGAGGCCTGTAGCTGTCAGGGACAGTGCACCACTGGCCCGACTGTACGAGTTACCCCGGACGAAATTTGGTATTGTCGAGTTAAACCGAGTGATGTACCGTTAATTGTGGAAGAGCACCTCACAGAGGGAAAACCTGTAGAAGCGCTGTTCAATCCGAGAATTCATGCGCGTTATTATTATTAATATTGACTTGATTCGGTGAAACTTCCAAGCTCTGGCGCATCTAATTTTAATAGTTATTGTTAAGGAACTGCCACTTTGAAAATCCAAGGAATTGCGCTTAGTTTGTTAGTGCTGGTGCTGGGGCGTCCGTCGGCGGTTGCGGCTCAAATGTCGGCGGTTGCTGGGGATATTTGTCCTGGGGAATTGGGGGCACAAGTAGATGCGATCGCCAACCGTCCCGAATTTAGCCGATCGCGCTGGGGCATTTTGATTCAACCTCTATCTTCTACTACTACTCTCTACAGCCGCGACGCCCAAAAATATTTTATTCCAGCATCAAATGCCAAGCTGCTAACTACAGCCGCTGCTTTGCAGAAACTCGGTGCAGATTTTCGGATTAAGACATCGGTTTACAGCGGCGAAAATGGCAGTTTGTACGTTGCCGGCAGGGGAGATCCGAGCATTGCTGAGGCTCAGTTGAAATCTTTGGCGCAGCAGTTGAAGCAGCGAGGAATCACCCAAGTAAACGAGTTAATTGGCGATGACAGCTATTTTCAAGGCAGTGCAGTCAATCCGAATTGGGAATGGGAAGACGCCCAAGCAGGTTACGGAGCGCCGATTAACAGTTTAATTTTCAATCAAAACGCGATCGACCTTCTTTTGTCCCCACAGGCGATCGGGCAACCTCTGAAAGTTACTTTTGCCGAACCAAAGCTGGCAAATCAGTGGCAACTTCAGAACAATTCAGTAACAGTCGCCCAAAGCGAATCTGAGTTTATTGATGTTGGCAGGGAGTTCGATCGACCTATAATTCGAGTGAGCGGACAGTTGAAAGTTGGTGGCGAACCTGAATCAGCTTATGTGGCAGTTGTCAACCCCGCTAATAATTTTTTGCAGCAGTTTCAGCAAGTTCTGGCGGCTGAGGGAATTCCTGTTAAACACACTTTAGTTGCATCAGCTTCTCGCAATTTAAATCAAGAATTAGCGACCGTTGAATCGCCGCCGCTGGCCCAATTGGTGAGAGAAACTAATCGGGAAAGCAACAATCTTTATGCAGAAGTTTTATTGAGATTGCTGGGAAAAGTTACAGACAAGATGCCCCTGCAGCAAGAGGATACAGGTGAAATGGGTTTGAAAGAGTTAAAACTGTCTTTAACTCAATTAGGAGTAAATCCAAACAGCTACATATTAGCCGACGGTTCGGGACTTTCCCGCCACAATTTAATTAGCCCAGAAGCCTTGGTGCAAACTTTGAGATTTATGGCCAATTCACCTGCCGCATCGATTTACCGCCAGTCACTGCCGATCGCTGGCGAGAACGGCACTTTGAAAAATCGCTTTAATAATACACCAAACCGCGTAGTTTTGCAAGCAAAAACAGGAACTTTGAGCGGAGTTTCGGCACTGTCGGGGTATATCGAAGTTCCAAATTACGAGCCGTTGGTATTTAGCATTATCGTCAATCAATCGGACCTATCGGCTGCAAAAATGCGATCGGCAACGGACGAAATTGTGCTATTATTGAATCGCCTGCGCCGCTGTTAAAACAGTACATTTAAGGTAAAAAACGTGCGTTCAGTAATTACGCCTAAAAAACCGGACACCCAACAACCCTACAAGTTTTAAGTTTCATTAGATTGCAGCCACGGGGATCGAAAAGCAGCTACAATAAAAGTAGAAAAATTAACAGCATTGGGCCGTTTTAGCCTGCTACCAGTCGGCGGGTTCTGTACTTCCCGAAAATAAGTCTAACTTTCCAACTATGAATTCTTTCGATTCCGAACAGCAACACATTTTTGTCGAAACCAATAACATCCGCCTGCACTGCGTTTCTCAAGGAGAAGGCGATCTCGTTCTCCTCCTGCATGGGTTTCCAGAGTTTTGGTACTCTTGGCGCCATCAAATTCCTGCTTTAGCGCGTCATTTTAAAGTTGTGGTGCCGGATTTGCGGGGCTACAACGATTCCGACAAGCCGGAAAGCGGTTATGATTTAGATACGCTGAGCGCGGATATTCGCGGTTTGATTGCGAGCCTCGGTTATACAAAAGCTCACGTTGTAGGTCATGATTGGGGAGGGGCGATTGCGTGGCACTTAGCTCAAAAATTCCCCGAACAACTCAACCGCTTGGCAATTTTAAACGCTCCGCACCCGCAGCGATTCGTGCAGGAAATGGCGAGCAATTTAGATCAAATCCGCCGCAGTTGGTACGTTTTGGCGTTTCAGGTTCCCGGCATTCCGGAATGGTTGATCCGGCAAAACTTGAAAGATTTTGTGCACAATGTTTTCCAAGGACAAGCTGTTCGCAAAGGATCTTTTAGTGCTGAGGAAACTAAGATTTATCAGACTGCTTTAGAAAAGCCGGGAGTATTAGCTGCCGCTATCAATTATTACCGCCAGATGTTTCACCCGCAGAGGCTTTGGAATTTGGCGGAGAAATTAGAACCTGTGACAGTACCTACTTTGGTGCTTTGGGGAGAAGAAGATGCGTTTTTGAGCCACAAACTTGTAGAAGGTTTAGACAGATTAATTACTGCTCCGTTTAAGTTGAAATTAGTTCCTCACTGCGGTCACTGGATTCAGCAGGAAGCGCCGCAAACGGTGAATCGAGAATTGCTGAGTTTTCTGAGAAATTCTTCTCGTTCTGTGGCTTTGGCATAGAAGGTTTTAAACATTGCAAATGAAAACCCGGTTTTACAGCTAAACCGGGTTTTCATCTGTCTAGGGATAGGTTTTTTTAGGGTGCGTCGTGCCTAGAGTTTCTGGATTACCAGAGAATTCCAGCTAGCTGACGCACGCTACTTATTTATCAGTCCCAGAGCAAATTTTCTTGGATCAGCAGTGCAATCATCGCAGTTCTGGAACAAACACCGAGTTTGATAAAAATCCGCCTCACGTAAGTAGCAACCGTCCAGTGACTGATATTTAAATTTTTGGCAATACATTTGTTGGGCAGCCCTTGGGCTACTAATTGTGCGATCGCTCTTTCCCGTGGACTCAGGCTAATTTCCGGTTTGTAACTTTTGCTTTGCATACTTTTGCAATGAGGTAACGAGTTAAAATCTAATCAATTAAGGGTAGAATTCCGAGTTTTTCTCGAACTTCCGATAAAGGAGTTTCCCAATCAGATGCAACGTCCCAATTAATTAACCGAGTGGCTAATTTTCCGTGTTTTAAGCCTTTGATAATTTGTCCGATCGCGCATTTGCCACCGATCAGTCCAACTAACACTAAAATCGCACAAGAAGGACGAAATACTTGAGCGCGAGTAAACGCTTGAAGTACAAGTTCATCTTCTGTTGAAGCTGAAAGACCAGTCAGAACGTGCCAAACGTCGTGGTTTCGCTGAATCCAGTCTCCCGATGCGATCGGCTCAAAGCCTTGTTCGTCTAGAAATCGCGCCACTTCGCACCCTAATGTTCCTGTTGGCAGTTGGCGCAATTTTGCCAAGTCTATTTCAAAGTGTCGATCGCTCTCAATTTGAGGATTAATTGTTTGAGCCATCTTTAATATAACTCCTAATTGACCGTCAGCCATAATTTATTATCCCTTCAACAATGATTTAAGTTTCGAGCAAATTAATTTGTGTTTGTCAAGTTCATTTTTGCGCTGAATCAAGACGACTTTTTTTACCGACTCAACTTAGAAAGCTTACTTTCTGTCACAGTAATTGGCTTTCAGGAGCTTTTACATTTCTTTACAAACAGGCTCAGAGGTGAAATCTGCCAGTTGCCCAAATCTGGCTAGTGTTACTTGCGGCAACTTGACCCACCCGGAAGTAGCCGTAAAATCCACAGTATCTAGAGGTGATTTGAACTCCTTTACTTACGTATATAAATTTATTCTGCTGCTAATTATTGGAACCTGCAATGAGTCAGAAGTTGAAGCTTGCAAGGCCAGTGATGCAGGTACAGACAAGTGAAGAGAACGGAAGGGATCTGAAGCAAGGTGAAGTTATGCAGAGTTGATGCCGGGGATAGTCCGCACGCAGGGTCAGACGAGTGCGCTGTCGCTCAGATTAGTGTCACTCATTTGAGCGACTGGTGAAGTATTTTTCTGCTAGCTATAATAAAGTATAAATTGTATAAATTCATAAAAAGTATTGCCATGAAACGACTGAATATTTGGTTCTATGCAGGAGTTATTTCCTTAATTTGGTGTGGTGCTGCTAGCGCTACCACTTATGTTAATCCTAACGGTAAAACGACTTTAAACTTGTCAGAAAAAGGAAACAATCGCAGCGGTTTTTACTTGACAAAAGTAGGCAATCGGGAATTTTTGGGCAATATTCTAATTACCCGTTCTGAAGGAGCAGCCGGCTCTTACTATTACAATGGGACTTTCAAAGACAGTGCGACCGGCCCTGGCAGAAAAATTGTTTGTTCTGGAGATATTGCCATTGTCAGGCGTCAAGTTGGAAGAAGCAACCAATTGGGAGCCGAAGTTACTTGGAAGGTGAAAGGAGGAGAAAATTGTCCTTCTATGGGCCAGACATTTAAAGTAAATTTAGTTGAAGCTTTACCGCGTCCTAATGCAAGTGGCGACTATACTTCTAGCAATGCTAATACTTGGTCGAGTCAAACAAATGGTTTTGTAACTTGGCCTGCTTGGCGAGTCACCTCGCGAGATGGACAACTCAACTGCCGCAAGACCGCAAACGGAGCAATTCAACAAGTTTACCGCGCGGATAGAGATACAGTTTCTGCTGAACTCAGGGGAGCAAATGCTATTACGATGGCGAACGGTCAACCCTGGTTGCTGACAAGACAAGGGTGTTATGTGCGCGCTAATTCTCAGTACATCGAGCCAGTTTCTTTGCCACAGTAAGTGACTAAAGCGATCAATAAACTACTGCTCATATCAAAGCCTGACTTCTTAATTAAATAAAGAAGTCAAGCTTCTGGGTGTTCTGTTTTTTTAACTTGTTCTACTTAAAACGTGATTTGCAATTTAGTGGCCCAGTAGCATAGCTTCTTCTGCCAAATCTTGGCTTTCAATAACCTTTGGTTCCTTTAGGATAAAAACACAAAGGAAGCACACAATTACAGCAGCAATTCCGAGTAGCTCAAAGAAGCTGCGGTTGCCTGCCACTGTTTGGGGCAGAAAGCTATAAATAGTCGCATAAATTACAGAGCCGACACTGCCGTAAGCACCGATATTTCCGGCAATTTGACCAGTTACTTCTCGTTTAATTAAGGACGCGATGCCAAAAGTTGCACCTGCTGCGGCGAAGACAAAGAAGGCACATAACATGGTCATGATAATTACAATTGCTAAATGCCAGTTGGCGCTAATTTGGCTCATAATTAAATACCCCAATCCCACTCCGCCCGTCATGACTGTCAGCGTCCACTTGCGGCTGCCGATTTTATCAGAAATTAAGCCTCCCGCTGGACGGCTGACCAAGTTCATCAGCGGATAGGTAGCAGCTATAGGCCCGGCGATCGCATGATTTAGATTGAAGGTGTGTTCAAAAAATTCTGGTAACATGGAAACCACAGCGAGCTCTGAACCAAAGCTGACTGCATAAGCTAGTTCTAATACGAATACTTGACTGATTTGATAGCGTTCTTGAGGTGGGTAATGTTTTTGACCGGTGACAACTTCTCGGTTAACTTCCCAGGCTTTGTAAGCCTGAATTAAATAGAGTGCTGTCAAACTAATCCAAATAGCGTACATCACATTTGCAGTCAGAAAATTTGCTTTCTGCAAGCGCCACACAATCAAAGCTAAGGCACCAAATAGAGGAATATTAGTCATCGACAGTGCCCAAAAGCTTTTGGCGCTGGTGACTTCCATTGCGCCGTTGCGGGCCGGGCGCTGATAGACTTTGCCGGGAGGAGTGTCTTGAACGTTGCAGTAAAAAATGACTCCGAAAACTGCTGTGGCAATTCCAGTAAGGGCGATCGCCAGCCGCCAATTTGTGTGTCCGACTGAGAGAAAAGCTGTTCCTGCCGCGATCGCGGGTAACGCTGCTTCTGCTGCAAAAGAGCCAAAGTTGCCCCAGCCGCCGTAGATACCTTGAGCGAAGCCGATATCTTTTGGGGGAAACCATTCGGCAACTAAGCGAATGCCAACTACGAATCCAGCGCCGACAATTCCCATTGCCAAACGGCTCAAAACTAATTGATTGAAGTTCTGGGCAAAGGCGAATGCCAAAGTCGGAAATGCTGCATACACCAGGAGTGAAGAGAAGGTGATGCGAGGTCCGAAGCGATCGAGCAACATCCCGATAATAATACGTGCAGGAATTGCGAAAGCTAGGTTACACAGACTGATGATTCTGGCTTGCCCAACTGTCAATCCCAAATCGTGCTGCACCGTTGTGCTGAAGGGTGCGTAGTTGAACCACACTACAAATGTTAAGAAAAAAGCAAACCAACTCAGGTTCAGAATCCGAAAAGGCCCTCTGAACGATAATAGCCCTTGAAGCATATATAACTTGTCCTAATAAATAATACAGATTATTAATTTCGAGTTGACTTTCTAACTGTTTGGGGTAACGGTTTATTTACGATCGCGCTTTAATGTTGCGTTCCAATTCAAGTGGATGTCCAGAGGAAAAATTGTATATAAAGTTACTGTTTGTGAGCAAAACCCCTATTGGCGCATGGAATTTATGCAGATATTGCATTTAAACACAATTTTAGTAATAAATACTTATTGTATTAAAATAAAAAAAACAGTATATTTGAATACAGAAATTAAATTTATTTTAATAACAGGTAAGTAAAAATGCTTGTACGCTTAACCGAAACAGAAACCCAGCAAGGATCTCGCCACTCAATCAGTGCTATGAACAACGGATTAAAGGTTAAATCAAGACTTTTTAGTTTCCTGACAGTATGTGTAGCAGTGGCTGGATGCTTGGGAACTGCTTCTGGGGCGATCGCCCAGGAAGCTCAACCGCAAGTAAAAGCACAGGCGATCGAGCAATCCAATCAGCAGCCAGTCAACAGCACGACAAGTCAACCTAATGCTGTGCCTCAAATCGATGCAGCAGCGCAAGAAGAAATTGCTCAGATGTTGCTGGGATTTATCTATTTTGTGTTGCCAGTGGGTGTAGGCTTAACTATTTTTCTGCACGACAAATATGCTCAGAAGCGCTCTGCTGCTCTCAACCAACAGATAGAAGTTTTAGAGATTTCCTTTCACCAAACTCCTCAACATTAAACAACGTGGTGAAATACTCTTATTTTAGAACCCCGGCTTCATCGAAGAAGTCGGGGTTATTTGTATTCTCTCAAATGCTTTACCCCTACATCTTAAAAAAACAGAATAAACAGAGCCCCGACTTCTTTAAAAAGTCGGGGTTCTAACAGCTATCGGATTTATTGACTAAAAGATTTAGATTTCTTCCAAATCATCTACATCTTCTACATTGTCTAGATCTTCTACATTGTCTAGATCTTCTGCATCCTCATCCTCATTGTCAACAGGGGCAACAGAATTAGCAGAAACCACAGCACCAGTCTCAAGTTTCTTTTTAACTAGCTGCTCAATTTCATTTTTGAAGTCGGCATTTTTCTCCATGTGTTGGATCACTTTGTCTCGTCCTTGAGCTATGTTCTCGCCGTTATAGCTATACCAAGAACCTTTTTTGATAATTACTCCCATTTCGTCGGCCAAGTCAGTCAGACAGCCTAAAGTAGAAATGCCTTTGCCAAATACAATGTCAAATTCGGCAATGCGGAAAGGCGGAGCAACTTTATTTTTAGCAACTTTAACTTTCGTGCGGTTGCCGTACTCTTCTGTGCCTTTTTTCAAGGTTTGAATCCGGCGGATGTCGAGCCGCACGCTGGCGTAGAATTTAAGGGCGTTACCGCCGGTTGTGGTTTCGGGGTTGCCGTAAGTTACGCCGATTTTCTGCCGCAATTGGTTGAGGAAGATGACGGTACAGCCGGATTTGCCGATATTGCCGGTGATTTTCCGCAAAGCTTGGCTCATCAAGCGCGCTTGCAAACCCATGTGAGAGTCGCCCATGTCGCCTTCGATTTCGGCGCGGGGGACGAGGGCGGCTACGGAGTCAATTACTACGATATCGACGGCGACGGAACGCACGAGTTGATCGACAATTTCTAGGCCCATTTCGCCGGTATCCGGCTGGGAAACTAATAGATTTTCAATATCGACGCCTAAAGCTGAGGCGTAGGTGGGATCGAGGGCGTGTTCGGCATCGACGAAGGCTGCGATACCGCCGGATTTTTGGACTTCGGCGATCGCGTGGAGGGCTAGAGTGGTTTTACCGGAACTTTCCGGGCCGTAAATTTCAATGACTCGGCCTTTTGGCAAACCGCCGCCCAAAGCAATGTCCAGTGTCAGGGCTCCGGTGGGAATGGTTTCTACCCTCATGCGAGTGGAGTCTCCCAATCGGACGATCGCTCCTTTGCCAAAGCTGCGCTCGATTTGGGAGAGTACGGAAGTTAAGGCTTTTTGCTTTTCTGAGTTTTCAGTGGAAGTTTTTATAGACGTTTCTTTTTTTGCCATTTGCGGTATGCGGGTAGACCCCTTGCGGAGCTTGTTGATTAACTGTACAACACGTATGTTAGCAGTTATTTTTGGGGTCTGGAGGTTCTGGAAGGATCTGGTTGAAGATTCTTGATTTTCGAGGTGGTTGAGCCTGAGCCAGCTTTCACAAGGCACTGATGTAGAGGTATTCGGCATCCGGCAGAGGGTAGAATGATCGTCTGTTGGGGTCTGTACGGGGTATCGATCGCTCTGGGAGTGCGGTTTACGATGGTCTACAGTTCCAAATTCCGTGAAGCGTAGCTATCCCGGAGGGAATCGCCACAATTAGGACAAGCATGGGATCTACAACACATCAAGACACATCTGTTAATACCAAAAATTCCCGCTGGCTGATGAACTTATTGGCGATCGGCATTTTACTTGGTATCGGATTTCGGTTTTTTGAGATCGATCGCAAACTGTACTGGCACGACGAAGCTTACACATCAATCCGCGCCGCTGGTTTCACACGCCAAGAAATCGACGACGAACTATTCCAAAACCGGATTGTTCCTGCACCAGAATTGCAAAAATATCAGAGGATTAAACCCGGAAGTACAGAAGCAGACACAATTCGTTCTTTAGCACTAGAAGACCCGCAGCATCCGCCTTTATACTTTCTCATGGCTCGTTGGTGGATGCAGCAATTTGGCAGTTCTCTAACAGCATCTCGCAGTTTGCCAGCACTATTGAGTTTGCTGTCGTTGCCTTTGATGTACGCTTTAGCTCAGGAACTTTTCGCCTCGAATTTGGCTGCGTTATTAGCAACAGCACTTTTGGCTTTATCTCCCTTTGACATATTGTTTGCTCAGACAGCAAGGCAGTACAGTTTGCTGACAGCGACAGTTATTGGCAGCAGTTGGCTGCTGCTGAGAGCAGTGCGGTTGCGGGGTTGGCAAGATTGGGTATTTTACTCGCTGGCGATCGCCTTTGGTTTCTACACTCACCCTTTCTTCAGTTTAACACTCATCGGACACGGAGTTTTTATAATTTCTTACTGGTTGTTTGTCAAAAGAACAAAATTGCCAGGTCACGTAACTAATTCCCAATTTTTCTTAGCAGTAACAGCAGCTTTAATATTGTATATCCCCTGGATTTACGTGCTGGCGACAAACCTGGAACGTGCCTCCTCTACGACAGATTGGACGCGAGTATCTCCGGGTTGGCTGTATCTTGTTAAATTGTGGACACTCAGCTTTACAGCCTTATTTTTTGACTTCGACTTCGGGTTTGATAATATCTTGACTTATCTGCTGAGATTGCCATTTTTGCTGTTAATTGCGGCAGCCCTTTACAAAATCTGTCGCCAGGCTAGCAGTTCAACTTGGCTGTTTATTTTAACATCAATTTTTATACCTTTTTTGATACTGGCATTACCGGATCTAATCATAGGTGGCAAACGTTCCGCCGTCAGCCGCTATCTGATTTCCTGCTTTCCCGGAGTGCAGCTAGCAGTTGCTTACTTGCTCGCCAGTTACCTGAAAACTCAGCAGCGGTTTTGGCAAGTCATTTTAGCCTTGGTATTTACAGCAAGTGTAGCCTCTTGTACGGTCAGCGCTTTTTCTGATACTTGGTGGAGCAAAGACTTGAGCTATTTTAATGCTGAAGTTGCGAAAATTATTAACAAAGAGGCGATAGCTAATCGGTCGATTAAAGATACAATTGTAATTAGCGATCGCGGCAACGATTTTACGAACATGGGAGATTTGCTTTCTCTGAGTTATTTGCTTGACAAAGACGTGAGGCTGATGCTGCTGAGCCAGTCGCCAGATATGGAGATGCTGAACAAATATTCAGCTCCCTTTGTGTTCCGCCCTTCGGAAAAATTGCGATCGGCACTCAAGCAAAATCAACGCCGCTTAGAGCCAATTTTGCAGTATGCCAGACTTTTTCGAGCGCGGCGAGCTTCTTAGAACAGATTGACAGAAATCGAATATCGTCCCCGGTAGGGTGCGTCAGTCGATTTTAGATTTTAGATTTTAGATTTTAGATTTATTCCACAGATGAATCTGGGAGATTAAACTTTGGTCTAAAATTTTTAGATATTCACGACAGGAGTAGATGGTCCGGTATAGGTTTTTGGGCGGGGTCAGAAAAAACTGTTTGAGTTGCCTCAAATATTTCGACTGACGCACCTTAAATCACTATTTGGGCATTTTTGTCAATATTCCCGGTAAGGTGCGTTAGAAAAAAAACTGTGTGAGTTATCTCAACTATTGGGGCTGACACACCCGACATCATCAGCAATAATTATTTGAATACTTAGGATAAAACGCAATGCAAGAGTTAAATAATTCACCTTCCGAATCGGCGCAGAAGTTTCGCAATCTTCAGACAGAATTACGCGAACGTTGGCGAGCGATAGAAGAATTCGACAGCGGAGATTGTGACATTATTATCATTCCTTCTGTCAGCTTAGATCAGCAAGAAATGCGAAAAATTGAGGGTGCTTACCACTACGAAGAGCGACATTTATTTTCATTGATTCGCCTGCGAAATCCCCGCACGCGCTTAATTTACATTACCTCGGAGCCCTTGCACCCGATGATTGTGGATTATTACCTGCAATTGCTGCCGGGAATTCCATTTTCTCACGCGCGCGATCGGCTTTTGCTGTTCAGTGCTTACGATGCTTCTGCCAAATCCCTCACCCAGAAAATTTTAGAGCGCCCCCGCTTGATGGAGCGCATTCGTCAAGCAGTACGGCCGACAAAATCTTATATGGTTTGTTATAACTCGACGCCCTTAGAACGCGAGTTATCTGTGAAATTGGGGATTCCTTTGTGGGCCAGCGATCCCGATCTGTTATATTGGGGAACAAAAAGCGGCAGCAGGCAAATTTTCCAAGAATGTGGCGTGCCTTATCCTGACGGTTCCGAGTTGGTTTGGAATGCGGAAGATTTAGCAGAAGCTGCCGCTCAATTGTGGGAACGGCAGCCGGATTTGCAGCGGATGGTAATTAAGTTAAATGAAGGTTTTTCGGGAGAAGGAAATGCACTTCTAGATTTGCGTTCCCTGACAAGTAAAGCGCCTCAAGAAAGAGCGAAGGCAATTGGGAATTGCTTCCATAATTTGCGCTTTCAATCCACAGGCGAAACCTGGGAAAATTTTAGCAGCCGCATTCCAGAATTAGGGGCAATTGCCGAAGCATTTATCGAAGGAGAACAAAAGTTCTCGCCCAGTGTTCAAGGCAGAATTATTCCCAGTGGCGAAGTAGAAATCCTCTCCACTCACGACCAGATTTTAGGAGGCCCAGACGGCCAAATTTTCTTGGGTTGCCGATTTCCGGCGGACGAATCTTACCGACTGGCGTTGCAAGAATTGGGATGGAAAGTCGGGCAAAACTTAGCTAAAAAAGGGGCTTTAGAGAGATTTGGAGTGGATTTTCTCGCTGTAAAGCAATCCGATGGGAAATGGGATCTTCAAGCAATAGAAATTAACTTACGAAAAGGAGGCACAACTCATCCTTTTATGGCTTTGAAGCTGTTAACAAACGGTCGGTACGATCGTACTACCGGATTATTTTACAGCCAGCAGGGCCGTCCGAAATATTATGTCGCTTCAGACAATTTGAAAAAAGAGCGCTATCGGGGATTATTACCCAACGATTTGATGGATATTATTGCTGACAATCAACTGCACTTTGACAGCGGTACAGAGACGGGCAGTGTGTTTCATTTAATGGGTTGTTTGTCGGAGTTTGGCAAATTGGGATTGACGAGTATCGGCAATTCGCAGCAAGAGGCAGAGGAGATGTATAACAAAGTGGTGAAAGTTCTCGATCGCGAAACATCGTACTAAATCTGCTGGAATGGCAGCACGATCGGAAGTTAAGCAAGTTTTAAATTTTGACCTTCATTAATCTGTAGTAGTAAGGTGCGCCTAGCGCACCCTACTGAGGGTTGTAGCTAATTTTTAGCGGGATAAAGGGGCGTGGGGTCGATCGAACCTGTACGGTTGAGTGGCCAAAAACGCACAATTGCCCTACCGATGATATTTTGCTTGGGTACAAAGCCCCAATAATGACTGTCACAGCTTGCGTTGCGGTTGTCGCCGAGCACCAAGTAAGAATTTGGAGCTACAACTACAGGCCCGTAGGGATACTGCGGAATTTCTTCAATATATTTTTCCTGTAGCGGCTGCTTGTTAATAAAAACTTTTCCCTCTCTGACTTCCACAGTGTCCCCTGGAAGTCCGATCACTCGCTTGATATAGGCATCTTTGATCGGTGGCGGCTGTCCCGTGCACAAACTAGCCGGGTCGGGAGGCATAAATACGATAATATCTCCTCGGTGGGGGTCTTGGAATCGATAGCTGACCTTATCTATAATTAATCGATCGTTAATTTGTAAGGTTGGGAGCATCGAGCCGGTGGGAATGTAGCGTGCTTCGGCAACCAGGGTGCGGATACCAAAGGCTAAAAATGCTGCTAAGCCGATCGTCTTAATTCCTTCGATCCAAGGATTTTCGGTGTCTTGCGGAGGTTTTTCGTCGGCTGACTTGTCTAGACGAGTCATAGGGTATTGTAGTGACTGAGCTGGATACGAATTATAAACTTAATAATGCTTCCATGCTAGCACGCTGTTTACTCAATTAATGGTATCTTATGACTCCCAAATCAAGTTTGTTAATCCGTCGCGCTCGCATTCTTTTGCCCAATGGTGAGTTTTTGGTAGGAGATGTGCAAATCTGCGATCGCAAAATTGTCAAGGTTGCTGCAGAAATTGTCGAATCTGGCGATCGAGAAATAGATGCCAAAGGCTTAACTCTGTTACCCGGAGTAATCGATCCCCAGGTACACTTCCGGGAACCTGGTTTAGAACACAAGGAAGACTTATTTACCGCTAGCTGCGCTTGCGCTAAAGGCGGCGTAACATCGTTTCTGGAAATGCCGAATACCCGACCTCTGACCACAACCCAAGCTGCCTTAGATGATAAACTAAGTCGCGCTGCCGAGAAGTGTTTGGTGAATTACGGCTTTTTTATTGGTGCAACGCCTGAGAATTTGCCGGATTTGTTGACTGCAAATCCGACTCCGGGAATTAAGGTGTTTATGGGTTCGATGCACGGGCAGCTTTTGGTGGATGGAGAAGCAACTTTAGAGGCGATTTTTGCTGCAGGCGATCGACTAATTGCCGTGCACGCAGAAGACCAAGCTAGAATCAACCAGAGGCGTCAGGAATTTGCCGGGATTTCCGATGTTGCCGTGCACTCGCAAATTCAAGACAACCAAGCAGCTTTATTGGCAACTCAGCTAGCATTAAAACTTTCTAATAAATATCAGCGGCGTCTGCACATTCTGCACCTTTCAACGGGGGATGAAGCTGAGTTGTTGCGCCAGGAAAAACCGACTTGGGTGACAGCAGAAGTTACGCCACAGCATTTGTTGTTAAATACCAGCGCCTATCAAAAAATTGGCAGTTTAGCTCAGATGAATCCGCCTTTGCGCGAACCCCGCGATAACGAAATACTTTGGCAAGCTTTACTCGACGGCGTAATTGATTTTATCGCCACCGACCACGCGCCGCATACATTAGCAGAAAAAGCTCAAGATTATCCGAATACGCCGTCTGGAATGCCGGGAGTCGAAACTTCTTTGCCTTTGATGCTGACGCAAGCAGTAGAGGGAAGATGTACAGTGGCACAAGTTGCTAATTGGATGTCGGCGGCAGTTGCTAAGGCTTATAAGATTCCCAACAAAGGGGCGATTTCTCCTGGTTTTGATGCCGATTTGGTATTAGTAGATTTGGAGAAGTATCGACCTGTGGTGCGAGAAGAAATGGTGACCAAGTGCGGCTGGAGTCCTTTTGAAGGTTGGAGTTTGACTGGGTGGCCAGTTGTGACTGTTGTTGGAGGAAAAGTTGTTTTTGAGAAGGGTAAATTGGATACAAATGTGAGGGGAGAAGCCTTGACATTTGACGCTGAGTAAGCTTGAATTTAACTCAAGTGTTAGAATTGGGTATTCCTGCATCGCAAAGGCAATATTACCCATGCTCCTCGAAGAACTAAAAACACAACTCCTGGCCTTAACTCCGAGTGAGAAAGCTGAAGCCATCCGGCTTTTAACCGAAAGTTTAAACAATAGCTGGCCAGGAATTACCAAAACTCCCGACGTGTGTGGCGGCGATGCTTGCATTGCCAAAACTCGACTTCCAGTTTGGCTGTTCGTGAGTTTGCGCTGTCAAGGTTCAAGTGATGCTGAACTTCTACAATTTTATCCCCAGTTGAATGCTGCAAACTTAGTAAATGTCTGGACTTATGCTGAGGCTAACTCCGAAGAAATTGAAACAGCACTCCGAGAAGAAGCAGCAGCAATGATGCAGGAAGTATAATTTATGGCACGTCTCTATGCAGATGAACAGTTCCCGTTTCCTGTTGGGGCTTTGCTGCGAAATTTCGGTCACGATGCCCTGACTATTCAAGAGGCAGGAAATGCCGGAGATGATGACCCCGAAGTATTAGCCTTTGCCATTTGTGACAAGTTAAGAAAAAGTGCAAATTGTCAAGGGGGGTAGACAAAAGAAGGTATAATAGGCTAAAACATAT